>JABSRR010000019.1 GCA_013215025.1 Pseudomonadales bacterium | reverse complement strand
ATACGAAGTTTAGGATAATTATTTATACAATTATAAAGTTTACGCAATGATACATGATGCAGATGATACGCTATGCAGGGCTTAGCAATTTAGTAGCATCTAATTTGAAAATTGGCAGTACAAACTGCCCTATGACGAATGATCTAAACGTTTTGCGGGAAATAACAATAACAAGGCAGCTGGGGTGATCACTATATCGGCAATAAACGCCAGCCCGATACAAAGCGAGGTTAGCAAACCAAAGGCCTGCAGATTATTCAGCATAGATAGCGTGTAGATTAAAAAGCCCATGCATAGCACTACCGTGGTGGTAAACAATGCGCGTCCGGTGGTTGCAAGCGTCACAGCCAAGGCCTCTTCTATACTCGGCTGTTTTTTAATTTCTCGCTTGTAGGTATAAATAAAGTGAATAGAGTCATCAACAATCAGTCCCATTGCAATCGAACCGATCAATAAGGTAAATAAATCTAGAGGGATTTTTAAGATATACATGACCGCCAATACCATTGCGATGGGCAACAGGCTGGGTAAACAGAGGGCTAAGCCAAGGCGTACATTGCGCACAATAAACGACATGCAAAGAGTAATCAGACAGGCTGCAATCAAGTAGCTAATCGCCACCGGCAATAACATTTCATTAAAGATGCGGTTACCAATCGCCCCTATTCCGGTAATCACCAGGTCTAAATCTTGCCCGCCCAGCTGCTCATCAAAGCTCTGCTCAATACTGTCTAAAAACGCTGTATATTCAACCGCATCATCCCAAGACGTACTTAATGAGATGCGCATGGTATTCATATTATCCGTGCTTAACGACATCACGCGCTCGGCTGAGTCGAGCATTAATAGCAATAACTGCTGCGCATACAGCGCCTGTGTGTCGGGTAGTTGATAATCGGCTTGATTGGTGAGTGCCTTATTGGTTTCTTCTAAGATATCAATAATGCTGGTAGAGGACTGTATTTTGATGGTGTTGGCCGGTTGCGCCATCAGCTCGCTTAACCATTGCTGAATCGCGTTTAGCTGTTGCAATGTTATTGCCGGTTTATCTTCGCTGCCGTGAACAATATCTGGGTTTTGCATATTGGTGTTCGATATCAACAGCTCAATTTGCATCGTGCCGGTTAATTCTTCATCAATAATTTCAGTGGCAACCCGTGACGGGTTATCGGCCGGAAACCACTTTAATACGTCATGTGAAAAATTAAGCTGCAGCGCATACAAAATCGATACCGCTAGGCTAAAGGCCCCTACCGCCATGACCGGCACTTTGTTTTCTGCAATAACGCTAATCAAGCCACGTGACAGATTGAGGTCTCTTGCCAGCTTATCATAGCGTTTAGGCTTCACAGCCACCGGCACCAGTATCAGCAGCGCAGGCAACAACAGTACGGTATTGAAAAACGCAATCCACATGCCGATGGAGGCAAAAATACCAAAGGTTGATACCGAGGCAATATCAGAGCTAGCAAACGACAAAACCCCAATAGATGTGGTCAGGGTGGTAAAAAACATCGCTGGCGAGCTATGTCGTAAGGCATTAGCGACAGATTTTTTTCGACTGATGCCAGAGTCAAGCGAGCTGTAAAATGCCTGCATCAGGTGCACCGAGTCTCCGACGCAGACAGCGAGTAAAAATGACGGCAAGATAGAATTAGATACCAGCATCGGAAATTCGCCAATCATCATTAAGCTCATGGTAATAACCACCGCAATGATTAACGATACGAGTGGCAGCAGCACTGCGGATAAGCGCCTGAACACGGTAAATAAACTGATACAAATCAGCAAGACAGCAACCACGGTGAAGACTTTCAGATCGCGTTTAGTCAATCGCGATAGCTCAATGGTCGAGGCTAGCGAGCCCCCTAATAAAAGCGGCTGTGAAAACGATGCTTGTTGTTCAGCCAAAACCTCCGACAACGCCGCAATCGAGCGCTCACCATCTTCCGTAATGGCCTGACGAAAAGGTTCTGTGCTTGCGTCGCGAATAAACGGCTCTAACCTGACTAAAACCGCAGTCACCTCACCGTCTTGATCAATCAGACGATTTAAATAATAAGGGGTGGTCAGCGCGATGTCTTTTATGGCGGCAAAATCTGCCTCGGTGACGCTGCCGTCAAATAATTCGCTGATGTAGATTTCTTCGCCGCTACTTTTTACATAGCGAACATTAGCGATAGACTCAACGCTTTTCACATATGGCACATGCTGATAGATCGATTCTGTTAGCTGTTGCAGCTTTTGCTGAAAAGCACGGGAGAATACCTGCTCGCCACGAATCAGAACAATAAAGTACTCGCTGAGGCCGTACTCATTTTTAAACGCGGTATATATTTTTCGTTCATTATTGTTTTCTGCCAGAAAATTCTCGACTGAGCTGTCGAAATTGACTTGCTTAACCATCAGCGATAGCGCCAAGGTTAACAGCAGAAATGGCAGTATAATAAGCCATGGCCGCGCTAAAAAGCGCAGCAACACATGATTTAGTGCATGCTCAAAATGCGTCATAAAACTTAATTATTGTTATTAATGTATATGTTGCAGTGGGAAATTACGACATCGACTGCTCTACAGATTTACGTCGGTCATCACTTAATAGTTGGTTAATGGTATTGCGAATCGACAAACTGGCCAAATTACCCAGTTTTTCTTGCAGCGATTTTTTCGCCACATAGCTAACCGCGAAAATATCGCAGGCTTCACGTTGGCTGAGCAAATAATCATCAGAGGTCATCAACTCGTCTATCAGCGCCTTATCAATTGCCTGTTGCCCATACCAGACTTCGCCCGTGGCAACCGACTCAAGGTCTACCTGCGCGCGGTTATCAGCAATAAACTGTTTGAATAATTGATGCGTCTCTTCCAACTCTGACTGCAGCTTATCACGGCCTTTATCGGTAATCTCACCAAACATGGTGACCGGTGCTTTATATTCGCCGGCGGTCATAATGTCATAGTCAACATCGAGTTTTTTCAGCGCACGATTAAAGTTTGGCAGCTGAGCTAAGACCCCTATCGAGCCAATAATCGCAAACGGTGCCGCCAATATTTTATGACCAACACAGGCCATAAGATAACCCCCGCTAGCTGCCACCTTGTCGACGCAGATGGTGAGCTTTAAATCAGCATGGCGAATTCGGCTAAGCTGCGATGCTGCTAGACCATAGGTATGCACCATGCCGCCCGGGCTTTCAAGGTCTAACACGATTTCATCATTGGCGTTAGCCACGGTCAAAATGGCATTCACCTCTTCGCGTAAATTCTCTACTGCCGAGGCTTGAACATCGCCATCAAAGCGAATCACAAACAGGCGCTTTTTATCTTCTGTTTGAGTCTTAGCCTGTTTCTTTTGCAATTTTTCGGCTTTTTTATCGGCCTTATGCTTGGCCTTTAGGGCTTGTTCAGTCAGCACCTCATCTTCAAGTGTGGCCTGATAATCGTCATATCGCTGATTCAGATTTTTTATCACAATCTGACCTTTCTCAGCCCCGCCCTTTTGTTTTACCGATATGGCTACCACGCTGGCAACGGTAAATATAATCGCCACCACAAGGGTTAGGGCTTTGGCCAAAAACAGGCCGTATTCAATAAGAAATTCCAATGTAACACCTATATATCACTCAAGATTCGAGTGAAAAATTTTTATAGCGGTAACTGTCTAAGATAAGGCTTGCGCTAGTTTAGCGGCTAACGCAGCTCACTGCCGTGAGATGCCAAAGCTGTTAAAACAAAAGCGGATTGATAATCTAGCAATTACAGATTTTATTCCTTGCTATGAACTCTTTAAACAGTAGCAAATTTCGGGGCTAGTTTAAGCGTTTTTAACCGGAAACCCAAGCGACACTAAACTTTGTTTCGAGACATTTAAAACATTATCCGGCGCGACTCCGTGTAACTCGATCTCTGACAAATAATATTCCAACGCGATTAAGGCATCGGCTAAGGTTGCTAAAATACTCTCGGCATCTTCACGCTTTAAACCGTTCTCGATAATCGTATTCACAAAATCAACACAGCTTAGCAGCACCGCTTTGGCGTCATGATGATTGAGCATGGTTAATGCACCTACAACGGTGATTAAATTGCCTGCGATCTGTTTGATGTACTCAATTTGATAGTCCGACTCAATAAACGAATTGATATCTTTTTTCGCCACTGCGATAGCTGACTGCGATTCCTGTAAGGTGATAATCGTCGCTTGATCGAGCTGGCTTTTCGACATTAGCAGATCTTTTGGCATATCAGCCAGAGACGACTGTTCATCACTCAGATCTTGACGCGATAGATTCGACAACATGCTTTCGATGTAAATTAAGCTATCTGCTATCTCTAATAGATCTTGATTTTGATAAGTCTCGCCTTCTGACCATGCGGAAACTTTGCTGTGCATGCTTAGCATTAATTCACTGGCGCTGGCTAGGCCAATCACTTTAAGAATATCAGCACTGCGTTGAAATAAATTAACCAGCTGATTGAAATCAGCCGCTTCACCAGCGCCCTGCGCCGCAATCTCCAACACCTCTTTGGTTTGCGTGAGTTCATCACGTAAAGCTAAAACCATATTGGCAATGGTTTCAGCATTAGGGCCTTGCATGATATTGCGTTCTTGCTGCAGCATGTTGTCACTGATAGCAAAGTCATTCATTTGCAGCTTGGCAAGTGATGGCATCGCAGTATCACCACTATTGGCCGCTAGCGCCGCCAAGAAGCTCAGCTCATGGATATAATGTTGCGAAAATATTGCCGTATCAGCCGCGGCTGAGCTCAGCTGTTTAAACGCTTTATCCAGTTCACTCAATAAACGTTTGCGGGTGAAGTTTAAGGCCAATGACTGTTGCTGCATTGCCGTTAGCACATCAGCGGCTAGCGCCAGCCCCTGCTGTGGGTTTGCTGCCGACACCATGGTCGCCATGCGGGCTACCGCGCGCTGCATCATCTCTAGCTTAATCTCTAGATTTTCCTCGCGTAACAGCCCAACTAAACCAATTTGCAGCAGCTGTCGTTGCCGTTTAACTAAGGGCTGATCAAGCTCCGCGCTGTTTGCATCGGCACTGGATTCAAGTGCCTGAATGGTAAAATCAAAAAAACTCGACTCTTCTAATAAATGAATTTTTCGAATAATCCGCAGTTCGTTGACAAAATTCATCACCAGCCAAGGCAAGGCCTGCTGCTTTTCGACCACATACTCGATGTAACAAGGCAGGCCGACAAATGCATGCGATAAGGCCGAGAGCTTGCGGTCATTTATACTCAACTCACCGGCAATAAATTCTGACATTAAGCCAACCATTTCGGCCGTTAAGGTATCCGCACCCGGAATATCAATGATTTTAAGCACCCCAACAATCGACTGCAGTTGATGCAGTGCTTCTTGAAGCTGCGACATATCGGATTTGTCGTGAATAAATGACTCAAAATGATGAGATGCGGTTTTAATCGTTTTGAGTAGTTCAGCCTGAACCACATTCACGGAGGTAAAATCGATAGCACTGTACTTTATCACGCAAACACCTTTTTTATTGTCGTCATGGATGCCCTGAAAAGACTCTTAGCAGAGAGCTAAGGTATAAATAATACGGATTAAAATTACGCTTTAAGCGCATAAAATGCAAAGCATTTTTACTGCAGCCTGCGGCGATTGCTCAAAACTTCACAATTCTTAGCAGAGCATTAAGAGAATAGCGCCTTATTATCGGATTTTTTATTTAATAAGCTGATAAAGTCTTGATGCTGCGCTAACTCATCTTGATTGGGCTGAATAATCGGTAAGTCGAGGGCTTTAAGATCAACGGCATGGCCATTCTCGCCTGATTCAGCAGATTCAAAACCAACCTCGGGCTCTAAGGCCAATCCTTTTTGTCCACCTGTCATTAACAGATAAACATCGGCTAAGATTTCAGAATCCAGCAAGGCACCGTGCAGCACCCGGTGCGAATTATCAATGCCGTAGCGTTTGCAAAGCGCGTCAAGGTTATTGCGTTGCCCGGGATGCTTTTGCTTAGCCATTACCAAGCTGTCAAAAATCTGGCAATGGTCTTCAACCTTGCCAAAAGTTGAGTGCATTAACTGCAATTCATGATTTAAAAAGCCTAAATCAAACGGTGCATTGTGGATGATCAGTTCAGCACCTTCGATAAATTGACAAAACTCAGCGGCAATATCGGCAAATACCGGTTTATCCTGTAAAAATTCGTTGGTTAAACCGTGAACAGCAACCACTTCATCTTCTACCACCCGCTCTGGGTTTATATATTGATGGTAAGTGCGGCCGGTAAATCGACGATTAACAATTTCAATCGCACCGATTTCAACCAGCTTATGCCCATCTAATGGATTAATTCCGGTGGTTTCTGTATCGAGGACAACTTGACGTTTTTGCATTAATTACTTTCCGTATTCATAACCAAATCGCAGCCTTGGTTCGCCAGCGCATCGGCAATTTCATTTTCTCGGTGGCCACTATGGCCTTTCACCCAGTGCCATTCTACCTGATGCTCTGCCACGGCTTGATCAAGTCGCTGCCACAAATCAGCATTTTTAACTGGCTTCTTAGCGGCATTTTTCCAACCGTTGCGCTTCCAGTTATGGATCCACTGCTGCATACCGTTTTTTACGTAGCTGGAATCGGTTGTAATGCTGACCACGCATTGTCGTTTTAGTGCGCTCAAGCCTTCAATGACCGCAAGTAACTCCATGCGATTGTTAGTGGTGTCTAACTCACCGCCGTATAAATGTTTTTCTTTGCCTTGGTAGCGTAGTAAAGCACCCCAGCCGCCTGGGCCTGGATTACCTTTGCAGGCGCCGTCGGTAAATATTTCGACCATGTCTTGTGTCATTAATGAATAGTCTTACTGCTTTTGGAGGGAGAATATGGGCTTGGAGACAGCATCATCGGACGCTGTTTGTGCCATCTAGGTTTGTGTGGCGTCAGCGCAGCATATTCGTTTTTTGCCAGTAGCGAATAAAAACCCGCGCCAAGGCTTGGCTGTCGTTTCTGTAATAGCTGCTCCAGACGACTCGAAACACCGCGCAGCAGGTGGGTTTTGATCGGTAGACGGTAATAACCATAGTTAACTTGCTGTACCGATAAGTCTAATAGCGTTAACCAATCCGCTAAGCGCCTGGCACTCAATAAGCGGTTATTCCAAAATGCATGACCACTGAGATTGCCAAAAAATGACATCGCGCCCAATGCACCAAGAGGGTTAAAACCCATAATTAAAATATGGCCGCCCGGGCGTGTGACACGCTGCACTTCTTTTAATAGCTCATGTGGCGATGGGCTGAAATCCAATAAGTGATGCACGATGGCAATATCGAGTGCATCGTTCTCGATAGGCAAATGTGCCTCATGAGCAATGACTGCACCAGTTGAGGCAGCAGATGGCACTAATTCAATAGAAAAACTGTGTTGTGCGCGACTATTATCATACAAGCAGATATCGGGCAGTACTGATAGCTGCATTAAGTGATAACCGAATAAGGTTTCAAGCTGATCGTTTAACATGCGTTGCTGCTCACCCAAAAACGTTTGCCCTACCTCGCTGCCAAACCACTGCTGCAGCGCATCTTGTCTTTCGCTCAAAGCTTTGAGCTGATGGCGGTTAAGCAACTGTTGAGTTAAAGAATTTTTTTTCATTGGCAAATCAGTTCGGGACAGCAATCACATCGTCAGTCGTTTAACTAAGGAAAAGGTAGGCAAAATACACCTGACTGGCATAGAATGACTCGGTAATTTGATTCATTAAATTTATAGTACATCATTATCTATGCCCGCGACAGCTTTTGAAATTTTTTCGATTCCTGCCTTCAACGACAATTATATTTGGGCCATTCGGCAAGATTCGCAGGTCTATGTTGTTGATCCAGGCTGCGCGCAATCTGTCATCCAATGCCTAGAATCTCGACAGTTGCAGTTACAGGGCATTTTAGTGACCCATTGGCATCCTGACCACATTGGCGGTATTTCAGCGCTTCAAGCCTATGTTGCTGATAGCTTGGTTGATGCTGAGCCGCTGCCGGTAATCGGCCCGCGTTCAGATAAAATTCCGCAGATTAATCAGCTGGTTGGCGACTTAGATCAGTTTACGATTTTCCCAGCACAGAATGGCTTAAACATACAGGTGCTGGCGATTCCTGGTCATACGCTCGACCATATTGCTTTTCATGCACCGGCTGTAGACGCGCTATTTTGCGGCGACACGCTGTTTAGTGCAGGCTGTGGTCGCGTGTTTGAAGGTAGCTATGCGCAGATGCAGGCTTCTCTGGCTAAGCTTGCAGCATTATCGCCTGACACACTTATCTATTGTGCGCATGAATATACCTTAAGCAATCTGGCTTTTGCGTTAGCGGTTGAGCCTAAAAATCACGAACTGATGCAACGATTGCAAACTTGTCAATCGCTGCGAGAGCAGCAGCTAGCAACGCTGCCGAACCGTTTGGCTAACGAATTGTTAACCAACCCTTTTTTACGTTGCCACATACCAGACGTCGCCGATGCCGCTGTGCAGCAAGGCGCTATGTCAAACACAGCTTTGGACGTGTTCACCTGTCTCCGTCAATGGAAGGATAATTTTTAATCCCAATTAACGTCCTGCTGTACCATGAATTTTCGACCTATCTATGCCCTACTGCTTGCTTTGCTTGCAGCATTCTTATCTAGCTGCAGTCAGCCGACAATGCGCAGTGACAAACTATCAGCCTCAGCCGAAGTTAAAGCTGAGCAGCTTAGCTTGCCGTCTGTAAAGCATCAGACTGAGCAAGATCAATTTCGCTGTTATCCAGTTGATCAGTCGGTATTTAACCACCCCATTGACGCCTTGCCCCCAGCCTTCCCCATTGCGCCAGATGAAAATATTTGGCCACGGCTGCAGCACAATCTTCAGCTTGCCTTTCGGCAGGACCCTCGCGTGTTGGAGCAGCTGCAACGCTATCAGCGTAATCCCAGTTATTTTCGCCATATTCAACAGCGCGCCAGCCGATATCTGCATTATATTTTGACTGAGCTGCATGCTAATAATATGCCCGCAGACTTAGCCCTATTACCCATCGTTGAGAGTGCTTACGAACCTTTCGCCTATTCACATGGTCAAGCCGCAGGCTTATGGCAGTTCATACCTATGACAGCCGATCGATTTAAACTGCAGCGCGACTGGTGGCTAGATGAGCGGCGAGACGTGGTGGCCTCGACGCAAGCGGCAATCGCCTATCTGAAATATCTGCATCGTTTTTTTGATGGCGACTGGGAGTTAGCTATAGCCGCCTATAATGCTGGTGAAGGCACCGTGAGAAAAGCAATAAGGAAGAATCGCGCGGCAGGCAAAGCTACCGATTTTTGGCATTTACAGCTGCCTAAAGAAACCAGCCAATATGTTCCAAAAATGATTGCCTTGAGTCATATTTTTAAACAGCCGGAGTCCTTTGGCATTTCGCTTGAACCGATTGCCAACCGAGCTTATTTCGACAGCGTTACTGTCGAGCAGCAACTCGATTTATCGCAGGCTGCTAAGCTTGCAGGCATCGATATTGAAGAGCTTTACCATCTTAACCCGGGTTTAAATCGATGGGCTACGCCGCCATCGACGCGCTATCAACTGCAACTTCCGATAACACAAATTGCCCGCTTTCAACAACAATTAGCGCAATTGCCCAACTCGGCTTTTGTGCAATGGCAGCGTTACAAAGTTCAGCCTGGCGACAGTTTAAGCACCATCGCGAAGCGTCATAACAGCCAAGTCGTCGCGATAAAGAGTGCCAATCAGCTACAGACAAATATGATTAAAATTGGTCAGATTCTTTTGATTCCATCGGCCATAAGTGAATCTAGTCAATACGCCTTAAGCCAAGATCAACGCTTACAGTCAAAACAATCGCGCCGCTCGACCGGAGACAAACAGCGTATCAGCTATCGTGTTAAGCCTGGGGATAGCTTTTGGTCGATTGCAAAACAGTATCAAATAAGCGTGCAATCATTAGCCAAATGGAATGGCAAATCACCTAAAGACACACTTCAAATAAACGAAACCTTGGTGATTTGGCAAGCTCGCAGTGCAAATTTATCGCAGCGCTCAGACAATGTGCAGAAAGTTTTCTATCGGGTTCGGCAAGGTGACTCATTGTCCAGTATTGCGAGTAAGTTTAATCTGGCTACTAAGCAAATTAGCCATTGGAATCAGCTAAATCGTGAGGATTATCTCTATCCCGGTCAAAACTTAAAATTATTAATTAACGTCATGGATACCTATCAATGACTAGGGTAAGATTTTGTCAATTTACAGGGAAACTGCTTAACAGCTAACCCTCACCTAAGATAAACCAGTGAGTAGAAAGTGAGTGTATTACAGTGAAGTTCAGTGTTAGCAAATTAAGTCTTTTTCGGTTCATAACTTTTAAAAAGAATACCGCAAAGTTAAATAATGCAAAGTTAAGTGCCGCACACCTAAATGAGATGATCATTCGCTCGCCAACAAAACAAACAATAACGCACCAGCTATCAATGCGAGCAGCCATAGCAATCTGTGTTCTCATGGGCTATAGCAATGTTGCCGCAAGTGCTGAGACCGCTGCTAAGGCCGCTAAATCAGCACAAGCTATGTCGATAAACAGCTCGCATGCGATTGCTATGCATGGCGACATAAAATACGACAAAGATTTTCTCCGGTTTGACTATACCAGCGCTGATGCAAAAACGGGTGGGCGTCTACGACTGGCCAGTCAAGGAACCTTTGACAGCCTTAACCCCTTTATCGCCAAAGGCACAGCTGCCGATAATCTAGGGCTCATCTATGACACGCTCACTGTCGCTTCACAAGATGAGCCGTTTACACATTATGGACTGATTGCCGAGACCATTATTTGGCCCGATGACCGCAGTTATGTGGAATACCGTTTACGCCGTGAGGCAGCGTTTAGTGATGGCACTGCCATTACCGCAGCAGATATTAAGTTTAGCTTTGACTTATTGATGCAAAAAGCCAGTCCGATTTATAAAACTCTGTATAGCGATGTTGCCGAAGTAAAGGTTATCGCGGATGACCATGTGCGTTTTGAATTAAAGCATAATCGTAACCAAGAGCTGATCTTAATCATTGGCCAGCTACCCGTTTTGCCGAAGCACGCAACACAAGTTGATAGCTTTGCTGAATCATCGCTCAACATTCCCATCGGCAGCGGCCCTTACATGATTAGCGCTGTAAATCCTGGTAAGCGCGTCAGTTTTAAGCGAAATTCTAACTACTGGGCGCAGAATCTAAATGTCAATCGAGGTCGCTATAATTTTGACGAGATTCAAGTCGATTATTACCGAGATTCGACCGTTATGTTAGAAGCTTTAAAAGCGGGTGAATATGATTTTCGCTATGAGAATGTCTCAAAACTATGGGCTACAGCCTATGATATTGATGCGGTAAAAAANGGTAAATTACAAAAACGCCTAATAGAGCATCGTATGCCAGAAGGCATGCAGTCGTTCATTTTAAACCAGCGTAACCCGCTGTTTAATGACATTCGAGTGCGTAAAGCATTGAATTATGCGTTCGACTTTGAATGGTCTAACAAACATTTATTCTATGGCCAATATAAACGTAGCCAAAGTTTTTTTAGTAATTCAGAGATGGCAGCGACTGGCCTGCCAGATAATGCGGAATTAGCGTTACTTAAACCACTGGCTGCAGAACTACCCCCGTCAGTGTTTACTGAAGCTTATGCTCTCCCTGTGACGCAAGGAAATGGCAACAACCGGGCTCAGTTGCGAGAGGCCAAAGCCTTACTGAGTGAAGCTGGCTGGACCGTGAAGGATAATGTTTTACAAAATCAGCAAGGCGAGAGCTTTAGCTTTGAATTTCTCACATTTGATCCTGCGTTTGAACGGATTATCAATCCTTATATCAAGGGTTTATCGCGACTTGGCATTCAAGCAAAAGTGCGCAAAGTTGAAGTATCTCAATACATTAATAAGCTGCGCGAATATGATTACGACGTTATAACTTATTCCTACGGGCAGTCACTGTCACCGGGTATTGAACAAAAGCAGTACTGGCATTCAAGCGCAGCAGATATAAAAGCTAGTCAAAACTTTATTGGTATTAAAAATCCAGCCATTGACAGTTTGGTTGAAACGCTTATTCAGGCACCTAATCGCAGTGCCTTAGTCACTGCCGCTAAAGCTCTTGATCGTGCCTTATTGCACAATTGGTATGTCGTTCCACACTGGTATATCGATGCACACCGTGTGGCATATTGGGATAAATTTGCGCAGCCAGAGCAAGCACCACCGTACGATGCATTATTTTTTGGCACTCTATCAACCTGGTGGGTAGACGATAAAAAAGCAGCCGCGTTAGACTTATAAACCCAAAGCATGATTTATTATCTGTCAAAACGACTGCTGCTGATTTTTCCTACCCTTTTCGGCATCTTATTGATCAATTTTTTGATTATTCAAACCGCACCAGGTGGTCCGGTTGATCAAATGGTCGCCCGCATGCAGGGCTTTAATACTCAAATGAATATGAGCGCCGACAATAGCGCTGACGTACAACGTTCGCAAAATGAAAAAAATCGCTATGGCATAGATCCAGATATTTTGCGCGAAATTGAGCAACAGTATGGATTTGATCGCCCTATGCATGAGCGCTTTTGGCTTATGCTAAAACAGTATGCGCAATTTGATTTTGGCGAGAGCTATTATCGCTCCATCAGCGTCACCGACTTAATCAAAGAAAAATTGCCGGTTTCGATCTCACTGGGTCTATGGAGCACCTTGATTATCTACCTAGTATCGATTCCGATGGGTATTCGAAAGGCGCTGCACCACGGCAGCCGATTTGATATCTGGAGCAGCTCCATCATTACCGTGGCCTACGCGATTCCTGGCTTTTTATTTGCGATCGTGCTTATTGTGTTATTTGCCGGCGGTAGCTATTTAGATTGGTTTCCTCTGCGCGGCTTACAATCTGAAAATGCCGAACAACTGTCGTGGCCAGCTCAAATTGCAGACTACTTTTGGCATATTAGCCTGCCCGTTCTTGCTTATAGCATTGGTGGCTTTGCGCAATTAACCATGCTGACTAAGAATGCCTTCTTAGAAGAAATCAGTAAACAGTATGTGATAACCGCGAAGGCAAAAGGTCTGTCTGAACATCAAGTCTTATATCGGCATGTATTCCGTAATGCGATGTTGATTATTATTGCAGGCTTTCCTGCGGCGTTTATCAGTTTATTTTTTACTGGTTCGCTGCTGATAGAAGTCATTTTTTCACTGGATGGATTGGGCTTGTTAAGCTTTGAAGCCGTCATAAATCGCGACTATCCCGTGATTTTTGCCACCTTATTCATTTTTACGGGACTCAGTTTGATACTTAAACTGGTGAGCGACTTAGTCTATGTTTGGGTAGACCCGCGCATTGACTTTGCGGGGCAATGATCATGCCGCTAAACCCTAAACAAAAGCAACAGTGGCAGCGTTTCAAACAAAATCGACGTGCGCTGATTTCTCTGTGGTTATTTTGCAGTTTATTTTTACTGAGCTTATTGGCAGAAATTATTGCTAATGAAAAACCCTTATTAATTAAATACCAAGGTGAATGGTTCACACCTTTTCTCTTTAGCTATCCAGAAACTGCTTTTGGCGGGGATTTTGACACAGAAGCGGATTATAGCGACCCCTATGTGACCGAATTAATCCTTCAACAAGGCTTTATTGTTAGGCCGCTGGTTCCTTTTAGTTACGACACGCACAGCCTTGATCTGCCCTCACCTGCGCCATCGCCACCCGATGCAATGCATTGGTTAGGCACTGACGATCAAGCCAGAGACGTGTTAGCCAGAGTCTTATATGGATTTCGCTTATCCATTATCTTTGCCATTGCGGTAACGCTTGGCTCCAGCATCATCGGTATTTTCGTTGGTGCCATGCAAGGATATTTTGGCGGCTGGGTCGATTTAGTGGGTCAACGATTTCTTGAAATTTGGTCTTCCTTGCCGGTACTTTTTTTATTGATTATTTTGGCCAGCATGGTCACTCCAAGTTTTAGCTGGCTATTGCTGATTATTTTATTATTTAGTTGGACTGGCTTGGTTGATGTTGTCAGGGCTGAATCACTAAAAGTCAGAAAGCTTGAATATGTCAGGGCGGCGAAAGCCCTAGGCGTCTCAGATTGGCATATTATGCTACGCCATGTGATGCCAAACGCACTTGTCGCGGCCTTAACTTTCATACCGTTTATGATGACAGGTGCGATTGCCACACTGACGTCATTAGATTTTCTCGGCTTCGGCCTTCCACCTGGCTCGGCGTCTTTAGGCGAATTGCTGGCACAGGGTAAAGCTAATATTCATGCGCCCTGGCTGGGCTTAACTGGCTTTGCCGCACTGTCGCTATTGCTTACCCTGCTAGTTTTTATTGGCGAAGGTGTGCGTGATGCCTTTGACCCGAGAGCACGCTAATGTCTGCCGCTGAAGCTATTATGTCGGTTCAAGCGCTGTCGATCAGACTGAATAACAGTGTGCTGGTCGATAATGTCTCATTTGAGCTTTATCCTGGTAAAACTACCGCCCTAGTCGGCGAAAGTGGCTCCGGTAAATCGCTTACAGCACAGTCAATATTAAAGTTATTGCCTGACTATATGCATTGCCAGGGCAATATTCACTTCGATCAACAAAATCTGCTAGATGCACCCGCGTCAATCATTCAGTCGATTCGTGGCGATAAAATTGCAATGATCTTTCAAGAGCCCATGACGGCGTTAAACCCATTGCAAACGGTAGAGCAACAAATTCGTGAATGCTTTCCGTCAGCTAATAAGCAGCCTAAAGCGGCGGTCATCGACCTATTAACGAAAGTGCAAATCGATCAGCCGGCTAGCAAGCTGAAGGCATTCCCTCATCAATTATCCGGTGGGCAGCGTCAGCGCGTCATGATAGCCATGGCTCTAGCAAATCAGCCCGATATTTTAATTGCCGATGAGCCAACAACCGCCCTAGATGTCACGGTTCAAAAAGAAATCCTAGATCTTTTAGCCAATATTCAGCAACAAGATAATTTAGCCATATTGTTGATTAGTCATGATATTCATGTGGTTGAGAAGTACAGTGACTATGTTGCCGTTATGCAATCAGGCTCAATTGTTGAGGCCGGTGATAGCCAGCAGATCTTTAATCATGCGCAGCATGCTTATACGCAGAGCCTGATCGATGATATTGAGATCCCCAAGCCAAATCCCCATGGTCAATCAGTGATTTTGTCGACTTCGGGCTTAAGCTGCCGTTACCAGTTGCCTAAAACGTCATGGTTTAGAAAAGATTTTCAACAGGCACTTAATAATGTCGATATTAAGCTGCATGCCGGAGAAATTTTAGGGGTCATAGGGGAAAGTGGCTCTGGAAAAACCACCTTAGCGAATGCATTACTGAAGCTTGTTCCAGCCAGCGGCCAATACAGCATTGATGGCAACGATATGTTGCAGCTCTCAAGTAAAGCCTTTCGGCCCTTCAGGCAGTGGCTGCAGGTCGTATTCCAAGACCCATTTGCCAGTTTAAGCCCGCGCATGACTGTGGCAGCCATTATCAGTGAAGGCTATTGTGAAATGCTGAAACAGCAGCAACAACACATCAGCGATGACGCGTTGTCAGAAAAAATACGCTGGGCATTAAGCGAAGTTGGCCTAAATGATGATATTCTTGAGCGCTACCCTCATGAGTTTTCCGGTGGTCAACGACAGCGTATTGCTCTTGCAAGAGCAATTATTATGCAGCCAAAATGTATTATTTTAGATGAACCGACCTCGGCTTTAGATAGAAATATTCAGCAGCAGGTTCTTCGCTTAATTATTAAACTGCAGCATGATTTGAATATAAGTTTTATTATTATTAGCCATGATTTACTGCTGGTTCGGCAAATGTGTCATAACCTTATTATTCTTAATCATGGCAATATTGTAGAGTCTGGCGCTACTGAAGGCATTTTTCTTCAGCCAGAAAACCCCTACACGCAACGCTTGATAGCGTCGCACCCGAGTAATATTAGCTGAATACTATGTCGCAGCTGGTGCCCATAAAATACGTACAGTTACTACTTCGCGTCGTTGAAGCGCAGGGCTTCGACATTGACGAATTTTTGCTGGAGCATCACTTCACGTATAACCCGATCAGTAAAACTCAACTGAGCGCCGAGAATGCAGAAGCTTTCAGCATTCCCAGTCATGTATCTGCGGAACAGTACAGCCGCCTCTATCAAGGCATTATTTGGCTGCTACAGGATGAGTGCTTTGGTTTACATCTAAAAGGTAAAGTGCCATCAGGTACTTTCCGCATGATGTGTTTATGTATCATTCACTGCAAAAACCTAGCTGCTGCCATCGATCGTGTTGAGGAGTTCACCCGTTTTTGCCGCAATGTTGCTGGCCTACCACCGTTGCCGCATACGCCATTGAGCTTTCTAGAAGATGGTTCGGTGATCAACCATCTGCCCGAGGCCGAGCAACAGCAGCAATCTATTGTTGCCTTAGCGGCATCCATGCATATGTGGCGAAAATTTTGCGCGTGGTTAATTGGCAAACCCTTACCCTTAATCGAAGTGCACCTAACTGCTGCCAGTATTGAAAAAGCTGATATGTTAGAAGGCGTATTCAACTGCCCTATTCGTTACTCCATGCCATCTAACGGCTTTCGTTTTAAACAATCGTTTTTAGACAGTCCAATTATTCATAATGAGGACAGCCTGAATGAATTTTTAAAAAAAGCACCGTATCAACTATCCGTATCGCATTTTGATGAATCCAGTATTCAAACCCGTATTCATGCGATTATTGGCAATGATTTTTCAAAGGATTTTCCCACCATTGAAGTTGTAGCTAAACAGTTAAATATGTCCGTACGCACGCTAAGGCGCCGCATGAATAACGAAGGCACTAATTATCAACAGTTTAAAGATCATATACGCTTAGAGGCTGCACAAACCTATCTCAAGCGACCTGGACTAAAAATCAATGCGGTTGCTGCTCTGATGGGCTTTGATGAACCTAGTGCCTTTCATCGTGCGTTTAAAAAATGGTCTGGAAAAACACCGGGGGAATACAGAAATCAGTTTAAGTCCTCGCAAATATGAGCAGCTGGCCAACATTCTTTACTGATCATCCTGCACCAAAACTGCCGTTTGCGAACAGCCGAGGGGCTCAATCAACGTGGAATCAGGCCGATCATTATGCCCTGCATATCTTGCAAGGTTTATTCAACAGCGCTGCAGATGAAATAGATGGGATACATGGCTTAGGCTCTATTGCTGAGCTTGATCATTTTGCAAAAGCCACGACTGTTGCCGTTGTCAACGATGATTATGCAGCCCTAGCTTGCGCTATTTCTCATTTATACCCCCAGCTAAAGCTAAGCAGCTATAGCGACAAGGCCAGCCAGCATTATAATTATCGTCTAAATAATGTAAGCACGGTAAAAATATTCAGCATTGATCAGCTAGCGCACTGCGAGGCTGAGATTGTTGTGGTGAAAATACCTAAGCAGCTAGATTTTTTGGACTATATTCTAGGCTGTTTGGCTTTATCTCCTTCGCCTCAGTTAAACAGGCGAATAGTCATTGCTACGGCGATGCAGAAGTACTTATCACGAGGCTTTTATTCGCTGCTACAGCAGTTTGATGGGCAGTTTGCCGTACTACCGGGTATTAAAAAAGCCAAGGCGGTATGTCTTAGCCAAGAGAGTCATGAAATGACGCCAAATACCACTGCTGATGATGTGAATGATGTGTTATTGCAAACGGCTTCTTCCATAACTGTAGAGACTGCTTTTTCAGCTGCGTTTCAAATACGCAGCTTTGCTAATGTGTTTAGTGCTAAGCAATTAGACATTGGCAGCCGCTTTTTTTTACAGCATATGCCGCGCATGCAAATGCATGAAACAGTAATCGACCTAGCCTGTGGCAATGGTGTGTTGGGTATAGTGGCGAAGAAACTGTCACCCAAAAGTCAGCTACATTTTTATGATGATTCTCATCTTGCGATTGCTTCCGCTAAATATAATTGGCAACACTATTTTGCTGATACCGATCAGCCGGTCAATTTTTATCATAGCAACTGTTTTTTTGACCAAGCCGTGCTTGAGCAGCCAAACCTTGCGACGATTTTATGTAACCCACCGTTTCATCAAGGTCATAATGTCTCTGACCATATTGCCATAACGATGATGCAGCAAAGCGCCAAAATACTTAGCAACGGTGGTATACTATATCTCATTGGTAACCGTCACTTAGCATATGAACAAAAACTGCAGCGTTATTTTAAGTATGTTAACCGTGTTGCTGAAAACTCAAAATTTATTATTTACGCCGCGCAGCAAAAATTCTGAATACCGATACTGAGAAAAAACTATGAATGATTCAGCGCATCCAAAAATCGGTGTTTTATTTGTTTGCCTAGGCAATATCTGTCGTTCACCAAGTGCACAAGGTATTTTTCAACAGTGGATAGATGATGCCGGCTTAAGCGATTTTTTTACCGTTGACTCATGCGGTACTGCGCCTTTCAATGTCGGCAAAAGTCCTGACCCGAGAACCTTAGAAGCAACCAAACGCTGTGGTTACGATATTAGTCAGCAGATTGCGCGACAAATTGATGATCAAGATTTTGATATATTCGACTACATTTTAGTTATGGATAGAAAAAATAAAATGAGTGTCGATGCTTGGACGCCCAAGAATTACCAAGGTGAAGTAAGCTTACTGATGAAATATCACCCGAATAGCCTCGGTAATAATCAAATCCCAGATCCCTATCACGAAGGTATCGAGGCATTTTTTCCGATCATCACCACTATCGAAGAAGCAACTAAGGGCTTACTCGCGCATATTCTAGAGCAGCACACCGAGCTCACTGCACCAGCCAACGGTTAATTTATTTATAAAAAATGAACGCATCATCTGCAACTTGGCTTAGCTGAAGCTGATAGTNTGCTGCAAGATATTCGAGCGTTGCATAACTGTAAAAGCTTATATGAGTTGGGTCATTTTTATAGTGCCAATGACTGAAAGCTTCTACATCACGCACAAGCTTGGTCATAACACCTAAAATACCGCCAGGCTTAAGCAACATCAGCAACTGCTCTAACACTTGTCTAGGTTGTGCAAGATGCTCAATCACNTCNGTCATGGTNATCACGTCATAAAAATTTTTTGATTCTAGCACGGCGGGATNATCCGCATAAAACTTATCATATAACTGACAGGAGAGGCCTANTTCCTCAAACATTTGCGCTAAGGCAGGNCCAGGNCCACAACCAAAATCTAATGCGTGAAAATTTGTTAAATTGGCTGAATTTGTATGCGACAGTGCGTGAATTTCAGCCTTTAAGGGAGTAAATAATCGCGATAAAAAACGACGATAGCCTTCATCAAACAGTGTATTTTGATGTAAATCGTATTCAGCCTTTTCTTCCTGTTCGTTCAAGTGGAAATGATAAGGCACAAACACTAAGGCGCAATGATCACATTGAAAATATTCACGACGTTGATCACTATAAAACAAAGCTGATTTGTCAGATAAACAAAGTGGGCATTGCAACATAAAATATAGTCAGGTCGATTCGGGACAAGTTATCGTAGGTGCAACAGATAAGTACGCATTCAAAATGCTAGACAACAGAACCAAGACTAAAACTCTGTTTCGCAGCATGAAAATATAATTGTTTATCAATAGATGCCGTACCGTTCGCTTGCTCGAGCGCTAAATCTATCATTTGGTAGAAGACATGCCGATCAAGTCTTGCCCACAAATTATGTCGCACGCAAATATAAGGTACTTCTTGCTGTTGATACGGGCGCAGCTGCCACTGACAGTTTTCATCTAACGGAATAATATCTCCGCATTGCGTCAAGAGTTGGTATTTGTTGTCAATGCTAATCAAGCTATCTGCAAGAAACGGAACATCCTCGACGCTTATGCGTAATTTCTCAACTGGCGTGACCAAATAATACTGACCAGCATCAAAGCGAAGAATCGTAGCAAACAAATCAACCAGCGCTTGCCGCTCAAAGCGCTCACCTTCATGCCACCACTGGCCTTGAGCATCGATATGAATATCAATTTGACCGGAACGATCAGGTTGCCACTGTTCAACCGGCGGTAAGCTTTTAGCATCACCGAATTCAATCGAATGAAGAATCTGTTCTAACTGGTGCATAAATACCTTAACTTTATAAATAGGCTAAAATAATACATATACGCAAGGCTATGCAAATCATGATTAAATCGGCCAAAAATGCGCCTACAACATCACTAATCGATCATTTATCTGATTCAGTTATGCACTGGCTAAATGCCAAAAAACCTAAGCCTGCGATCCCTCTATGTGATTTTCAACGCATCTGCCAATCGATACAGGTCTGTGATGTNTTATTGATTGAGGGGCGCTCGAGAGTCGCTGAAGTGATTAAAATCATTACGCAAAGTAGTTGGTCACATGCTGCATTATATATCGGCCGAATCGATGAAATACAGAATCCACGCTTAAAAACGATGATAAAACGTCATTACACCGGTGCAGAGTCTGACCCTTTGATTGCAGAGAGTGAACTGGGACTAGGTACGGTAGTAAGACCTATTCATGCCTACGCTGGTGAACATATTCGTATCTGTCGACCAGTGCAACTATCAGCGGCAGATAAACAATCGATGTTACGCTATGTGGCCAGCTGTTTAGGTTATGCCTACAACATCCGGCAAATTCTTGATTTGGCGCGCTTTCTGTTTCCCTGGCATATTTTGCCCAGACGTTATCGTTCAAGCTTGTTTAAACACAATATTGGTGATGCCACAAAAACGGTCTGCTCAACCATGCTCTGCGAAGCATTCAATTTCGTGCAATACCCTATTCTTCCGCTCATAGAGAGTGACGAGAATCATCAGCTTCGATTTATTCGACGCAACCCTAAGCTCTGCGTACCAAGCGATTTTGATTATTCACCCTATTTTCAAATTATTAAATATCCGCTCCTGCATCAGGCTGAGTACGATTACAAAGACTTACCCTGGCATAGCCAAGTAGCCAGTGAAATTGCGCATGTGCAAGCGGATATGCAAAAGGATGAAGATGAGATTAACCAAAAATTTATTGCGCAACGCATTCTCGAGCGCGGCGAGCGACGACAGCGTCAGCAGCCTATTGCTGAAGACAGACGTAAAAAAAGGAGCACTTGGCTCCCTTTCAATCCGAATTCAGCAGAAAGCGGCTAATTTAGGCAATTAAACGACAGTTAATGACGCCGTCAATCGCTTCAATTTGAGTCAGCACATCCGCTGATGGCTGTTCTGATAGGTCAATAATATTATAAGCAACATCATTGCGGCTCTTATTGATCATATCGACTACATTGATATTAGCATCAGCCAAAATCGATAAGATATTGCCTAAGATTTTGGGCACATTGCTATTGCTGACGGTTAATCTAACGTCGGCATTACGCTCAAGCTGCGTGGCCGGGAAGTTAACCGAGTTGACAATATTGCCGTGTTCGAGAAAATCTTTCAGCTGTGATGCCGCCATGATGGCACAGTTGTCTTCCGCTTCAGCAGTAGAGGCGCCAATATGCGGCATTGGAATAACATCATCGCGATTAATTAATGCAGGCGTTGGGAAGTCGGTAATAAAGCGATCCAATTTACCTGCATCTAAAGCTTCAACCACGGCATCAGTATCCACAATTTGCTCTCGAGCAAAGTTCAATAGTCGCGCACCTGGCTTAACATTGGCCAAAGAATCTTTATTAATCAGGTGACGCGTTGCTTCAAGTACAGGTAAGTGCAGCGTAATAAAGTCTGCCTTAGCCATTAGGGAGGCAAGGTTTTCAGCACGGGTAATGTCTGACGATAAACGCCATGCAGCTTCAACCGACAAGGCAGGATCGTAACCAATTACGTTCATACCCATTTGAAGGCCCATGTCGGCTACCAAAGAACCTATCGCACCAAGCCCAATCACGCCTAGCGTTTTGCCTTTTATTTCGCCACCCTTAAAGCGCTTCTTTTCAGCCTCTAAAAGCTTGGCCATAGCAGCATCGTCATCCATATCTTGCAAACTATTGACAAAACCAATGCCGTTNACAATACCACGAGAGCTCAGTAACATGCCGGTTAACACCAATTCTTTAACCGCATTAGCATTCGCACCCGGTGAATTAAAGACCACTACGCCCTTCTCGGTACAGTCGGCCACCGGAATATTATTGGTACCTGCACCTGCACGGCCAATCGCTTTTACGCTAGCACCTATCTCATCTGACGAGAGCACATGGCTGCGCAGTAAAATGGCATCGGGACTATTAATGTCGCTGGCAACTTCATAGCTATCACGCGGCAGCTTCTCTAAGCCTTTAACAGAAATGGCATTATACGTTTGTACCTTGTACACGAGCAGAACTCCTAGCTGATGAGAAAAAATAAGCGCGTATTCTATACGAAAAAAACCCGAGAATCATCGCCAATATTGGCTTTCTCGGGTTTTATCGGTGTTTTTTAACTGCGAGGATTATTTCAGGTAAATATCGATCGACGCATCATCTTTAGCCTGTTTACGCATAGCTTGAAACTCTAGCATACCTTTACTTTGCGCAAGATAATTTGCAATCATCGATTGCTCCAGCTCTGGAATATCAGCAATCGCGCCGGCTACGGTATTAGCCACACTGAATATAATCTGATCACCATTGCTAAGCTCAAGACTGTCAATAAAGCGTTGACCCTCAGGGATTTGACCAATCGAGAACGCTTGTTGTAACAGCTGAGCAGGAACCGTCTGCTCTGTACGCTTCGCCGCAAGAGCCAACTCCCAATCTAAGCCTTGAGCTTTTGCTATTTGCTCAACAGAATCACCCGCCTTGGCTTGCTCGACCAATGCCTGGGCTTGCTCAGATAGCGATGACGCTGCTTGCTCGCGAGCTAGCCTGTTTTTCACTTTCTCATAGACATTAGTCAGTGGCTCAACGGCAGCTGGCTTGTGCTCTACCACGCGAATAACCATCACCTCGTCCGGTGAAAGCTCAATAATATCTGAGTTCACACCATCATTAATTAATTCGGCGGAAAAGGCCTGATTTTGCAACAGCGGATTCGCTAGCAATGCATCTTCAGTAGTGCGCGAAAACCAGCCAGATTGTTGTACCGCGACATTCAGTGCCGCAGCAGGCTCAGCTAGATCCGGTGCATTAAAGCTGATATCTTTTAACTCTTCTACTGCCGCCCAGAAAGCAGGCTCAGCATTTGCCGCTGCTAGGTTCTCAGCAATGGCTGCCCGGCGTTCCTCTAAACTTGGTATATCGGGCTCATTGACTGCGGTAATCTGAATGAAATGTACGCCACTATCTGTGATGACAGGCGCTGAAACCTGATTTAGCTCGAGCTGCTCAGCCGCCATGACAAACTCGGCTGGGAAAATATCTGCAGCCAGTGTGCCTAATTGACCACCCATTGCCTTACTACCAAAATCATCAGAAAGACGCTCAGCAATATCAGCAAATGCCTCACCTGCGTCAATCGCCGCTTGAACCTCAGCAATCTTTGCATCTTTTAATTGAGCATTATCATATAGAGCTGGGTCAATCAGAATATGCGCCACCTCTTTGCTGGGCTGCAAGGCTAAGTTATCAACTTCGTCTTGATACGCTTGTTGAATCTCATCTTCACTCGCAGTCAGATAAAAATCAGCTTGCTGTAACCGGATGTACTCAAGTTTCACTTGCTCTTCGGATTGAAAATCCAGCGAATTAGCCTGATAGTAGTTATTAATATCTTCATCACTGAGCTGTATATTGTCGATACGTTCTGCTAATGCTAAGCGCATAAAGCGAATATCACGCTTCTCATGCATAAATACGGCATTATTGGCCACATCGGCGGCAGTTAAGAAGGCACTATTAACAACACCACTGGCTAGTTGATTTAACAATAATTCAGAATAATATAATTGTTTAAAGGCAATCGACGATAAGCCTGAAGCAGCGAGCATTTGGTTGAATCGCTGCTGTGAAAATTGGCCATCTTCTTGAAAGTCTGCACTTTGGCTAATCACATAATTAATTTGTTGATCAGATATTGCAAACCCTTGTTCAAGAGCTGATAGCACATTGACCTTTCTATCAATCAATGATTCTAAAGCCGCATTCGCCAGACGATTATCATCGAGCATACTCGGGTCTAATTGATCACCCATTTGAGCAATCAGCTGTTTTTTGCGTAAGAAAATTGCTTGATTTAAATCTTGGCTGGTGATGACTTCGCCATCAATTTCAGCCACTTTATTGCCGGCTCCACCACCAAATAAGGATTCGACGCCAAATAAAACAAACGGAATACAAATAATCGCGATAACAATTTTCGCGAATGTACCCTGAAAGTTATTTCTAATATCTTGCAGCATAATTTACCTACTACGCTTTGCCACAACAAAAAAAACGCACCATCAGTAAAACTGCTGGTGCGTTTTTTAGCAGTAATGAATTGTGTTTAGTTGACTGCGTCTTTAAGTGCTTTACCTGCTTTAAAGCTTGGCACTTTAGCCGCTTTAATTTGAATCTCTTCGCCAGTCTGTGGGTTACGACCAGTGCGAGCAGCACGCTCTTTAACAGAGAACACACCAAAGCCGACTAAAGAAACACTGTCGCCACTTTTTAATGCATCTGTTACTGACTCAACGACGGCATCCAGTGCACGACCAGCCGAAGCCTTTGATAAGTCTGCTGAGCTTGCAATTGCATCAATCAATTCCGATTTATTCACGCTTTTCCCCTCAATGGTTACGTTATTGTTTTTCGTCTCGAAAGAGTAAAACTTTATACCAAAGGCTTCTTAGTTGGGTCAACCAGAAAAAACAGAGATTTATGGTTTTTTTCAAATTAGGACTAAAAATGAGCAACTGATAGCAATTAGGCTATCAGTCTGGGCTCAGAGGGGGCTAAATTGGGCTTAATGCGTATGCCCTGCGGACATGCTACTGGACGACGAACTGAGCTCCATGCCCTCTAAATAATCCTCATCACTTAGCGGCTCAGGTAAATGCTCAAGGGCAATATCTAAAACTTCATCTAACCAGCGAACCGGTTTAATCGCCAAGCTGCTCAAAATATTCTCAGGAATTTCCGCCAGATCACGCTCATTTTCAAACGGAATGATCACGGTTTTAATGCCACCACGGTGCGCAGCCAGCAGCTTCTCTTTCAAACCACCAATGCGTAAGACTTGGCCACGTAAAGTAATCTCACCCGTCATGGCGACATCTTTACGAACCGGGATACCCGTCAGCACCGATACCATCGCAGTTGACATGCCAATGCCAGCGCTTGGTCCGTCCTTCGGTGTCGCTCCCTCAGGCATATGAATATGCAAATCATTTCGTAGCAGAAAATTCGCTGGTATACCTAAGCTTTGTGCACGCGAGCGAACTACCGTCATCGCAGTTTGAATCGACTCCTGCATAACATCGCCCAGCGAGCCAGTTTTCACATGCATACCCTTACCAGGTACCGTCACTGCTTCAATATTCAGCAACTCGCCACCTACTTGGGTCCATGCTAAACCCGTCACTAAGCCAACCTGGTTCTCAGCCTCAACCTTACCGTAGTCAAATTTTTGCACGCCTAAAAAGTCTGATAAATTATCTTTATCTACCGCAATTTGTTTATCTTTCTTATTACCCACGGTCAACGTTTTGACCACTTTACGGGCAATTTTCGCAAATTCACGCTCTAAGTTTCGAACCCCCGCCTCTTTAGTATAGTAACGAACAACATCACGAATGGCCGGCTCATCTATCGCAAGTTCGCCTTTTTTAAGTCCGTGATTTTTTTGCTGCTTAGGAATCAAATAACGTTGCGCGATATTAAGCTTTTCATCCTCGGTATAACCAGGAATGCGAATAACTTCCATACGGTCTAATAATGGCGCAGGAATATTCATAGAGTTCGCAGTACAAATAAACATCACCTCAGATAAATCAAAATCTGACTCTAAATAGTGATCATTAAAGGTGTGATTTTGCGCAGGGTCTAACACCTCAAGTAAAGCTGATGCAGGATCGCCACGATGATCCATACCCATTTTGTCGATTTCATCTAATAGAAATAAAGGGTTTTTAACGCCAACTTTCGACATTTTTTGAATTAACTTACCTGGCATTGAGCCAATATAGGTGCGTCGATGGCCGCGGATTTCAGCTTCATCTCGCACACCACCCAAGGCCATTCTAACAAATTCACGATTCGTCGCTTTGGCGATAGATTCACCTAACGAGGTTTTACCAACACCAGGCGGGCCAACTAAACAAAGCACCGGACCTTTTATGGTTTTAACCCGCTTTTGCACCGCTAAAAACTCAAGAATACGCTCTTTAACCTCATCTAAACCAAAATGATCTTGATTAAGAATTTTATCAGCACGGTTTAAATCTAATCTTACTTTAGAGCGCGATTGCCAAGGTACTTGAACCATCCAATCAAGATAGGTGCGAATTACCGAGGCCTCAGCTGACATCGGCGACATCATTTTTAATTTAGCCAACTCTGACTTCGCTTTTTGAGCCGCTGGCTCAGGCATACCTGCTGCATCAATTTTCTGATTAAACTCTTCAATTTCATTCGGCGCAGCTTCATCAAGATCACCCAGCTCTTTTTGAATCGCTTTAATTTGTTCGTTTAAATAATATTCGCGCTGACTCTTTTCCATTTGTTTTTTAACACGACCGCGAATACGTTTCTCAATTTGAAACAAGTCGATTTCTGCATCTAAAAGCGCAATCAGATGTTCTAAGCGTTGCGCAATCGAGGTAATTTCTAGCAGCTCCTGCTTTTTCTCAATAGGAATGACCAAGTGTGAAGCTATGGTATCGGCTAGACGATCGGCCTGTTCAATTTCACTGACAGAATTAAGAACATCGTTAGCAACTTTTTTGCCTAGATTGACATATTGTTCAAACTGATTAAGCACGGTTTTCATCAATACATCAGATTGTGATGCCTCAGAATCTTGCTCGAGATACTGGGCGGTAGCCATGACAAAGTCTTGCTCTGTTTCTAGTCGAAGCAACTTAGCTCTATCGCTGCCCTCCACAAGCACTTTAACGGTACCATCAGGTAATTTCAGCAGCTGCAAAATAGTCGCAACGGTGCCAACTTCGAATAAGTCAGCCTGTTTGGGATCATCGTCAGAGGCATCTTTCTGCGCCACTAACAAAACCTCTTTTGTATCAGCCATAGCCGACTCAAGCGCTTTAATGGAAGATTCTCGGCCGACGAATAATGGCAACACCATATGCGGGTATACAACAACATCGCGCAAGGGTAATAGTGGTAAGCTTACTTCGGCTTCTTGTATCGACATAGTCTTCTCTTTTCGATTGCGTGGTGTTTCAGTAATTGGGGCAAATAAGAAAAATTCAAGCTATTAACTTAATATAGACCAAAAGCCCATAAAAAAACGGCACTGCGTGCCGTTTTAGTAAAATAGATAGACTGCAAACAGTCTAGTTAACTATTCATCAGCAGCGGCTTTTTTATCGTCTTGCTGATAGACCAATAGAGGCTCTGAATCGCCGTTGACCATCGACTCATCAATGACAACTTTCGCCACGTTTTCGGCTGATGGAATATCGTACATGGTATCCAGTAACACATTCTCAAGAATCGAACGCAAACCACGAGCACCGGTCTTACGATCCATGGCTTTGGCAGCAATTGCACGAAGTGCATCTTCTCGAAAATCAAGCTCAACACCTTCCATATCAAATAGACGAGCATATTGCTTGGTTAATGCATTTTTTGGTTCTGTCAGAATATTGATTAAAGCATCCTGGTCAAGCTCTTCAAGCGTCGCAACAACGGGTAAACGACCGACAAATTCTGGAATCAGGCCGTAACGCACTAAATCTTCGGTTTCAAGATCCACGAGAACATCACCAAAGGCTTTATCTTCTTCTTTGCTCTTGATTTCAGCGCCAAAGCCGATGCCGCCTTTTTCACTTCGATCACGGATCACCTTGTCTAAGCCGGCAAAAGCGCCACCACAGATAAAGAGGATATTCGAGGTGTCGACTTGTAAAAACTCTTGTTGTGGGTGCTTACGTCCACCTTGCGGCGGAATTGATGCCACTGTTCCCTCAATCAACTTAAGCAAAGCCTGCTGTACGCCTTCACCAGAAACATCACGGGTAATCGATGGGTTATCGGATTTGCGTGAGATCTTGTCAATTTCATCGACGTAGATAATGCCTCGCTGTGCCTTTTCAACATCATAATCACAGTTCTGCAGTAACTTTTGAATGATGTTTTCAACGTCTTCGCCAACATAGCCAGCCTCAGTCAGCGTCGTTGCATCGGCAATCGTAAACGGCACGTCTAATAATCTAGCTAAGGTTTGTGCCAATAGCGTTTTACCTGAGCCGGTAGGTCCAACCAGCAAGATATTACTTTTACCCAGTTCAATCTCTTCCTTAGAAGCTTGATTGTTCAGGCGTTTGTAATGGTTATAAACAGCAACAGCTAGCACTTTCTTGGCTCGATATTGGCCAATCACATAGTCGTCAAGGGTTTTACTAATTTCTTGAGGTGTCGGTAAACGATCAATGTTTTCACCCGTTTGTGCCTCTTGAATCTCTTCACGGATAATATCGTTACATAAGTCAACGCACTCATCGCAAATGAAAACTGATGGTCCGGCGATGAGTTTTTTCACCTCATTTTGACTTTTACCGCAAAAAGAGCAGTAGAGAAGTTTTCCGTTTTCACCATCTTTTGTCGTATCGTCGCTCATAATTTCTCTCTGTTAAATGAAGATGCCAAGTATGTGTTATGCCTGTGGGCGCTTATTCAACACATCGTCAACGAGGCCATAAGCCTTAGATGCCTCAGCACTCATAAAATTATCTCGATCGGTATCATTGTGAATGGTATCCATCGATTGACCGGTGTGATCTGCTAGGATTTGATTCAATTTTTCTCGGATTAACAGGATTTCTTGCGCCTGAATTTGAATATCAGAGGATTGACCTTGAGCACCACCTAAGGGCTGATGAATCATCGTGCGTGCATTGGGTAAGCAATAACGCTTACCGGCCGCGCCAGCAGCTAATAATACAGCGCCCATTGACGCAGCTTGACCTAGACAGATAGTGCTGACATCAGGCTTTATGAACTGCATAGTGTCATAAATCGAGAGTCCCGCGGTAACAGAGCCGCCGGGTGAATTAATGTATAAATGGATATCTTTGTCAGGGTTTTCAGATTCTAAAAATAGCAGCTGAGCCACAATCAAATTGGCCATTTGATCTTCAACTTGACCGACACAGAAAATTACCCGCTCCTTAAGTAAGCGAGAATAAATATCAAAAGAACGCTCGCCACGACCGGTTTGCTCAATCACCATGGGCACCAAGCCTAAGTTGTTGATATCTGAGCGAGTGGGGTCAAATGAACTCATAAAAATATTTCCTGTGTATGCTGCAAATGTATGTCGTTTATACTCAAAAAAAAGCCTAGCAGATTAGATAATTGATATCCAAAAGCCTTAAACAAAAAACGGCCACACTTGAGTGTAGCCGTTTTCTAATTCGGATTGAAAGCTTTTAAATCGATAAAGCGAGAGTTTGTGTATTTTTTGACCCACACTTTAAACCGATATAGGCTCAAAGCTTATTCACACATTCACTTATTTTATTGAAAGCTAGCAGCACCTCGGAAGGCAACCAGTCATCGAGTTACATACCCGGTTGTTGTTGCTGAAGTTTCATCAGCTCTTCATAGCTTAAGGCTTCATCAGAAACATCAGCGTCTGCCATCAAGGCTTCAACAACCATATCTTCAAGCACCAAAGCTTTGACCTGCTGCAATTGCTGCTCATTATTGTAGTAGTAATCAATAACTTCATCGGCAGCCTCATAGGCTGAAGCAATTTCCTCGATCGTTTCACGCACTTTGTCATCATCGGCCGACAAATCTTTATCTTCGATGGCTTTTGACAAAATCAGGCCTAGGCTAACGCGACGTTGAGCTTGGTCTTGAAACAACTCCGCAGGGAGTAAGTTTTCATCAAGATTCATTTGCTGAGCCTGTCCACCAAACTGTTGCATCATCTGTTGACGCATAGCAGAGATTTCTTGATCAATGAGTGCCGAAGGCACTTGAACATCGTTATTTTTTTCAAGCATCGCATCCATAACTTGGGTTTTGACGCGATTTTTCAACGCTTGCTTAAGCTCGCGCGACATATTCTTCTCAACTTCAACCTTGAGCGCCTCTTCACCACCCTCTTCAACGCCGAACTTTTTCATAAATTCTTCATCAATTTCAGGAAGTTGCTGCGCCTTTACAGAATTGACCTTAACCTTGAATACAACCGCCTGCCCTTTTAGCTCCTCTGCATGATAGTCTTCAGGGAAAGTCAGATCTAAAGACTTTTCATCGCCCGCTTGCGCGGCTAATAAGCCATCTTCAAAACCAGGTATCATTTGGCCAGAGCCCAGTACCAAATCGGTACCCTGCGCAGTACCGCCTTCAAAAGGCTCGCCATCTTTCAAGCCTTCAAAGTCAATGTTTACCTGATCACCAGTTTCGGCAGCCTTTTCNACTTCTTCAAAGCTTGCCTGCTGCTTACGCAAGGTTTGGATCATATCATCCACATCTTGAGCAGTGATTTCAGTAACGGGTTGCTTTATTTCAACACCACTTAAGCTACCTAAAGTAAACTCGGGGTAAACTTCAAAACTGGCAGTAAAAATAAAGTCTTTTTTAGGGTCGTTTTGAGTTGGCTCTACTTGTGGCTGACCGGCTGGCTTTAGGTTCTCTTGCGTCACCGCTTCACCAAAAGATTGCGACATCATTTCACCCAACACTTCTTGGCGGATACCGGCGCCATATTGCTGCTTAACTACGCGAAATGGTACTTTGCCTTTACGAAAGCCGTTTAAGTTAACCTGAGGCGCAACCTGCTTCACTCTGGCATCAACCGCTTGGTTAATTTTATCTGCCTCAATGGTTATGGTCAGACGGCGTTCTAGATTTGATGTGGTTTCAACCGAAACTTGCATCACAAACCTCTTCTCTATCAGTAATTCATGGTTTCGACAGACGAACTTGTAAAGCGTCTGCATTTAAAAACGTCATATAAACACGCAACGATTGGCAGCAAAAAGTGCTGTTAGGAGAAATGCTTTGAAGAACGGTGCAGATAGTAAACGTAAGAAATGCTAAACCGAGATGATTAACATCATTCGTTTTAATTAATGGTGCGAGAGGAGAGACTCGAACTCTCACGCCTTGCGACACTGGAACCTAAATCCAGCGCGTCTACCAATTCCGCCACTCTCGCAAAGACTGGGCCCTGCCCAATCGAGGTGCGCATTATGCTAATCAGGGCTTACCTTGGCAAGCCCTATTTCACTTTTTTTACAGATTTTTTATGATTCGCTCAAATTCTATTCAAACCCGCTCAATCACCGTCGCAACGCCCTGTCCAAGGCCAATACACATGGTGGCCAGACCCCATTGTTTATCATGTGTTTCCAGTTGATTGATCAAGGTTGCAACAATCCGAGAACCGCTACAACCAAGCGGGTGACCCAGAGCTATTGCGCCACCTGCAAGGTTCACTTTATCGTCAAGCTGAGACTCGATACCCCATTCTTTTACTACCGTGAGCGCCTGTGCGGCAAAGGCCTCGTTAAGCTCAATCATCTCCATGTCTGCAATTGACATATTTAAACGCGCTAATGCTTTAGCACTTGCAGGTACAGGGCCAATACCCATCACAGATGGGTCAACGCCAGCTACAGCCGTTGAACGAACCACCGCGCGCGGCGTCAGGCCCAAAGATTTCGCCTTGGCATATGACATGACTAACAAGGCTGATGCACCATCAGTGATTTGCGAAGAATTACCCGCTGTTACACTGCCATGCTTAGGATCAAAAGCTGGTTTCAAGCTGCTTAGCGATGCTGGGCTAGTTTCAGGACGAATGGTGGTATCCTCCTCAACTAACACGGCGTTGCCATCGTCATCATGGCCTTCAATGGCGGCAATTTCTTTAGCAAAAAAACCATTTTGCTGAGCCTCGAAGGCTTTTAGGTGTGAACGTGTGGCAAATTCGTCTTGCGCTTCGCGAGAAATACCGTGAATCATCGCTAACGCTTCAGCAGTGAGACCCATCATGGCTGAAGCTTTGGCGACATATTTTGATGCCGCTGGATTAAAGTTGGCGCCTTTCATCATCGGCACATGCCCCATATGCTCAACACCACCCGCAATGAACACATCACCGAAACCAGTTTGCACACTCATTACAGCCGTATGTAAGGCCGACATCGAAGAGCCACATAGGCGATTTATGGTCTGCGCACCTACCGAATGGGGTAATTGCGTCATCACTGACATATTGCGCGCAATATTATGCCCCTGCTCCTCAGTTTGATTGACACAACCCCACAACACATCCTCTACCTCGCCAGGCCCCATGGCAGGGTTTCTGTCCAGTAAGGCATCGACTAAATGTGCCGATAGAGTTTCCGCACGAACATGACGAAATGAGCCATTTTTAGAACGCGCCATCGGTGTACGGATAGCGTCAACAATTACTACATCATTATCAAGTAAAGACATTCTTTTCACTCCAGACCGTTACGCGTAAAAGCTTTGATTATTGGCGACTTTATCGAGCAAAAGCGCAGGCGGTTGATAAAGCTCGCCTAAGTGAGCATACTTTTTAGCAGCCTCGACAATATTTTGCAGACCAACATTCTCCATATACGCGATCGGTCCACCGCGGAAAAGAGGGAAGCCTAAACCCATTAACAAGCCGATATCAGCATCTACCGCTTCGGCCACAATATTTTCATCTAAGCAACGTACAACCTCAAAACACATCGGCAGCATTAAACGCTCAATAATAGTTTCATCATCAAAATTGGCACTGCCTTTTACAGCAGGGGCAATGATTTGGCCGACACTTTCATCAAGCTGCTTTTGTTGCTTACCTTTTCGATCTAGCACATATTTGTAAAAACCGAGGTCGTTTTTCTGACCCAGACGATTTTGCGCATGCAATAGGTCCACTGGAGAATTGCCATCGAACAGCATCCGCGTAGGAAAGCCCTCTGCCATCACAGCCGCTGCATGGCAGGCTGTATCAATACCGACAACATCAACCAAGTAAGCAGGACCCATTGGCCAACCAAACTTCTCCATCACCTTGTCAACCGCAACAAAATCAGCACCCTCGGTAATCAGAATATTGAAGCCTGCGAGATAAGGAAAGAGTACACGGTTGACGTAAAAACCAGGGCAATCATTCACTACAATTGGTGTTTTACCCATGTCTTTGGCCAGTTTGACCGTTTTTGCCACAGCAGCATCTGAGGTCTGACTGCCGCGAATCACTTCTACCAAAGGCATTCTATGTACCGGGTTAAAAAAGTGCATACCGAGGAAGTTTTCAGGCGCATCCAGTGCTGCAGCCATTTTGTCAATCGATATGGTTGAAGTATTGGATGCGATGACGGTTCCTGGACGAGTATTGGCTTGAACCTCCTGTAACACCGCATGTTTGACCTTGAGATTCTCAACCACGGCTTCAACCGCAATATCAACACTATCGAAGTCAGCATAATGCAGACTCGGAGTAATCGCACTCAGCGTTTCAGCCATGGCTTCTGCTGACATACGGCCACGAGATACGCGCTTAGCTAGCAGCTTACTCGCCTCTTCCATGCCTTGGTCAAGTCCTGCTTGGGCAATATCTTTCATCACCACTGACTTACCTTTATAGGCGGATTGATAAGCAATACCACCACCCATAATCCCGGCGCCCACCACGGCCACTTTATCTAAACCTGCAACCCCCTCAGTGAGGTCGTTGGCGCGCTTAGACAAAGCCTGTTCGTTGAGGAATAAGGCAACTAAGTTACGTGACACCTCTGTTTTGGCCAGTCGGGCAAAGAATTTAGCTTCTATCTGAATTGCAGCGTCAATGGCAAGCGCACAACTTTGCTCAATCGATTTCACAGCCGTTAGTGGCGCTGGCATATGTGGGCCAGCTTGCGATGCAACCAAGCCTTTAGCGGTTGTAAATGCCATGATACGTTCCATATCGTTAAGCATTACAGGCTCACGCTTTTCTGCTTTACGGGCCTTGAAATCCAGTTTATCTGTGTTTGCTTGCGCAATCAGTTTTAGCGCAGATGCCTCTAACTGCTCGCTAGCGACGACAGCATCAACTGCACCTGCAGTGAGTGCGGCGGCCGCCTTATTTTCTTTACCGGTGGCAATCCACTCAACGGCATTATCAATGCCAATCAATCTTGGCAAGCGAATAGTGCCGCCAAAGCCTGGATTGATGCCCAACTTAACTTCTGGAAGACCAATTCGTGCTGCCGGGCTGGCGACACGAAAGTCACAGGCGAGTGCCATTTCAAAACCGCCGCCAAGACAAATACCATCGATTAGGGCAACGGTTGCGAACGGCAGTGCTTCAAAGTCAGCAAAAACGCCATTGAAATCGACGACAGCCGCATGAATATCTTCTTCGCTGTGAGAAAATAAAGCCGAAAATTCTTTGATATCAGCGCCTACGATGAATGCAGGCTTAGCACTTTTGACCAATAAACCAGCCACACCCTCGGTTTGTTGTAAAATGCTAACTGCCTGACGCAGTTCTTCAGTGGTTTGTAAGTCAAATTTATTGACCGACTCTTGCCCGTCGAAGGTTAAATGAACAATACCTTCAGGGTCTTTTTCAAGTTGGATACTATTGCCGTTTAAAAGCATCACTCGCCTCTATTTTTAATTTTTTTAATCACGTTACCGATCAAAGTAACGCATTCAGTGTTACATAGCTGCGCAATAATTCCCAGAAAAAAGTAAAGATATTTACCATAAGCTATTAATTTTTAAGGGATTTATTGCAAAAACTACAACGCACTTGCAAAAACTATCAAGCCTTGAGCTTCATTAATACAGATAAACGAGGCGCTCAACGCATTACCATCCAAAGCATAGCAAGGACTGACAAAAGCGCTAAACGTGGAAGAAAGAAATGTGCAGAATCTCAGCCAGTCAAGCAGGCAGGATCAAAGACAAAGTGGCCATCTAGCCAGCTAAGAATATCTTGTTGGAAAAAATCCAGCCACGTGGTAAGTAGCGGATTATCACTGTGTTGCTGCTTCACAATTGGCAGCAATTTGCTCAAGCTATCAGAACAGTGTTGTTTTTCCGCCGCGCTAAGCTGACTCAATCCTTGCTCTGTAAACACATCGATAAAGCTATCCAACCATGCGGCCAAGCGCTGATCAATAAGTGCTAAGACGGCGCGTTTTGAGCTAATGACTTGGCCACCGCATGCAACACCCACACTTACGACAAGCTGCAGCATAGCAATCGAAAACGCATTAGCGGGATTCAGCCAAACACCGGAAACAAAATCCGTTGGCAATTGTGACAGCTGAAATCTATCTTGCCACGGCAAAAAATCTGCCGTCTTCTTACCGTCATGCACACCGCTATTATCCCAGACCGTGACTTTACGCTGCAGCTGATCAGCAATGGGCTTGATCGATAAAGCCGGATATTGTTGACTGATTACCTTATCGCCAGTCCAAAATACATCAACCTCGTCTGGCAAATTATGCCCAAGCGTTAACCAGTAATGCTCAGGTCTTGCGCCAAATAGCTCCTCCAAAATAGGGTCAAAACTGTAGTAGCTGGGGCAAAGAACGATCGGCAAATTGAGCTGGCTGGCTATAAAATCACAAATAGCGACCTGTACCGCGGCAGAGTCAGCTTGACTGGCCGGCATATCATCAAAGAACAAGCCTATTCCATCGATATTTAGGCGCTTAAACTGCTCACATCGTTTCATCAATGCAGCCTCAGCAGCCTGCCGCTGCTGATGCCAAAGCTCATAAATACCTAACGGTGAAAAGCCAATATAAAACTCAATGTTATGCCGCTTTGCATCTTGAATCAGCTGATCTAATTGACGAAATTGCTGCTGACTCCAGTCTGATTGCCACTGTGCTCGCAAGCTTGCTTCAGACTTTGGTGCATAACAGTAGCGTTTATAAGGGTTATTAAGCTTGCCGCCATGAACGGCTAAAAAATCATTGAGGTCGGAGCCCAGTAGCTGCAGCAGCCATTGGCGCTGTTTGAAAGACCAAGCTTTGCCATAAAAGCCCTCTAAGATGCAGGCTTGCATAGCTATCGATGATAGTTATGTGCAACAAAAGGCGCAGTTGCGACACGCATTGGTATGAGTTTTTTTCGTACTTTGGCAAACACACAGGCACCCGGCGCGGCATAATCAGCATCCACATAAGCCATCGCTATAGGCTGCTGTAAGCTCGGAGAAAAACCGCCGCTGACAACCTCACCAATTGACGCTTGATCATTTATCCCCGCCTGTTCAGATAAATATAACGGCGCACCCTCTCGCACCGGCGCACGTCCATCTGCGATCAAGGCCACGCGAACTTTATCAACACCTTTCTGCAGCTGCGCCAAAACTGTCTCGGCACCAATAAAGCCACCCGCATTGGCCGCCCCTTCGCGACGCTGTTTCGCAATCGCCCAGTTTAAGCCGGCTTGGATTGGCGAGATCGATTCACTCAATTCATGCCCATATAGACATAGGCCTGCTTCTAGCCGCAGCGAATCTCGGGCGCCCAAGCCAACTGGCTGCACCGCATCATGGGCAGCAAGACACTCTGCGAGTTTAACCGCAATATTATTAGGCATGGATAACTCGAATCCATCTTCACCGGTGTAACCTGAGCGGGTGGCATAGCAACGCATACCCTGAATTTCCACCCATGCGCCATCTAAAAATACCATGCTGCTGATATCAGCGCCCAAATCAGCTAATACTGACGCCGCTTGAGGACCCTGCAGCGCTAGCAGCGCATGGTCATCTAATTCTGTCATTAGCACTGAATCTGGCAGATGCGCCGCTAAAAAAGCAATATCTTTGGCCTTACAAGCCGCATTGACAATGAGCAGTACGTCATAATCACGACGCACAATCATTAAATCATCAACAACACCGCCATGATCATTTAACAACAGGCTGTAAACCTGTCGACCAACAGCCAAATCTGACAGTTGACAGGGAAAAATTGTTTCAAGCGTGGATAACATTTGCTCAAAACTCGCGGATTGCGGGGTTAGTGAAATTTGACCCATGTGCGAAACATCAAACAGGCCAGCTTTTGCACGGGTGTGTAAATGCTCTTGCATCACCCCTAAGGGGTAACTGACAGGCATTTGATAACCTGCAAATGTCACCATTTTTGCCTGCTGTGCTACATGCCAGTCATGTAGCGCCGTATGTTTGCTCATGCAGAATCCTTAATACCTGAAATAAGCTGTGCTTTAGCAAACAGCCGGAAAAAATTATCGGTAGTTTTTAGCGCCAAGTCCTCTGCTGACAGTTTTTTCAAACCGGCAACATAATCCAGTACCTGACGGGTGTGTTTAGGGTAATTTGCCTTACCTCGAAAAGGGACTGGGGTAAGATAAGGCGAGTCGGTCTCTACTAATAGTCGATCCGTGGGTACATATTTAGCAACATCTTTAAGTTCTTGCGCGTTCTTAAAGGTCACAATGCCAGAGAAGGAAATATAGTAACCTAAGTCGAGAGCTGATCTTGCCATCGCCAAGTCTTCTGTAAAGCAGTGCAAAACGCCGCTAGAGTTCTGGCAGCCATGCTCAGCAATAATTGCCAAGGTATCGGCTTTCGCTTCTCGCGTATGCACGATAACCGGTAACTGCATTGATTTGGCAACGCTAAGATGTGAGGCAAAACTTTGCTGCTGCTGAAGTTTCGACTCATCACTATAGTAGTAATCTAAGCCAGTCTCACCTATCGCCACCACTTTATCGTGATCGGCTAATTGCTTAAGAGTGTCTGCGGCAATCACGTCATCTCTCACATCACAGGGGTGAATACCGACCGAGGCAAAGACTTGCGAATATTGACTGGCTATCTGTTTGACCGTCTCAGCATTCGACAAATCAATACCAACACAGAGCATATGCTGCACATCAGCGTCTGAAGCTTCATCAAGCACCGCTTGCAAGGGATCACTGAGGTGTTTGTAAGGTGATAGATCAAGTCTATCTAGATGGCAGTGAGAATCTACAATATGCATTAAGAGGTCTTTTTAACGTATTGAATAAAAAGAAATTAACCACCAGTAACTGGTGGAAAAAAAGCAATCTCGTCAGTCTCACGCAATAGCTGTTGTTGCTGCTGTCCGGCCTCAACAATATTTTGATTAACGCTGACCAAAAGTGTTTTTAGCGGCAAATTGCGAGGCAATACTTGCAATGCGTTGGGCGCAAATCCTAGCGCGTCTGCACTTTCATGCATATAGCTTAACAGCGTAGCTAATGAGGTGATCTGGTTGGCTTTAGCGTCAATCTGAAAATGCCCAATACCTAGCTGCTCTCGCAACTTGGCAAAAAACAACACTTTCATCATAACGAAAAATCTCCAGACTTACCGCCAGTTTTTGTTAATAAACGGGTGTTTTGAATTTGCATGCCTTTTTCAACCGCCTTGCACATATCATATACCGTCAGAGCAGCAATAGAAGCACCGGTAAGGGCCTCCATTTCAACGCCGGTTTGAGCTGATAATTTACAGCTGCAAACAATTTCCAAGACACCCTGCTCTGGCTGCATATCAGGCTTAAATTCTATCGCCACTTTGCTCAACATAAGTGGATGACAAAGCGGTATCAGATCAGCTGTTTTTTTTGCCGCTTGGATCCCTGCGATACGAGCCACAGCCAATACATCACCTTTTTTATGGCTATTATCTAATATCATCTGCAGGGTGCTGGGCTGCATAATCACCGTTGCCTGGGCTGAGGCAGTTCGAAAAGAGGCCGACTTGTCACTGACGTCAACCATACTGGCATGACCCTGCGCATCAATATGAGTCAGAGAATTCTCACTCATAATATTACGCTAAGCTGCCAGCGGCATGTTTAGCGGCAACATAGGCAAACGTCATCGCTGGACCAATTGTCGATCCCGCTGCAGGGTAACTGTCTCCCATCACAGCCGCAGAGACATTACCCGAGGCATATAAATTAGCTATTACTTCGCCCTGCTCATCTAATGCTTGCGCGTTAGCATTAGTCGTTACACCACCCTTGGTGCCAAGATCACCTGGGTAAATCAATACCGCATAAAAAGGCCCTTGATCGTCAAAAGCCAAACAAGGGTTAGGGCTAACGCGGTGATCAGAATAGTAAGTGTCGTTGGGGTTTTCACCTTTGGCAAAATCAGCATCAACGCCGGTTTTGGCAAAACCGCGAAACTTATTCACCTCATCAACCAGTCCAGCCTGGTCGATACCGCATAGATCGGCCAGCTCAGCAACCGAATCTGCTTTCTTCAACCAACCCGAGTCGAGCAAATGCTTAACTGCCGCATCTGGCATGTATTTACCGGGTGGCAGCATCATACCCAGCGGATATTCTTTACGATAGGTACTGTCAAAGACAAAATACGAGGGTACAGAGTCTGTGTGAGCATGCGACTTAAACTGATCTTTGACAAAATCTTCATACGGCTCGGCCTCGTTGCAGAAGCGCCTTCCTGCAGCATTGACAATCATGCCATGTGGCATAGATTTACCCATGATAAATGCTTCGATATTGCCATCAACATCACGCATGGTCGGTGACCACCAGACGTTATTCATCATTGACCATTGTGCACCTGCCTGCTTGGCAATATGTAAACCTTCACCGGTATCGGTTGGGCTTGATGCTGTCCACTTGTATACCTCAGGATGCGGGTGATACTCTTCACGCATGGTTTTATTATGGGCAAAGCCGCCAGAGGCCATTAACACGGCCTTATTGACGCGGATATTCACAGCCTGACCATCACGTTGACATTTTACCCCAATGACTTTTCCATCCTCTACAACCAACTCAGAAAGCTCTGTGTTATGCCAAAGTGGCACTTGATGATCGATCAAACTCTTACGCAGTCGGCCAACCAGGGCACGACCTAGGGTTAACTTAGAATCTGGCAATTTACGTAAACGGCTTGGTAAATCTAACCAGTAGCGGAAAAGGTTTTTGAAAATTATGCGGGGGCCACGGCTATCAAAACTAAAAATAATATGCGCTTCAGCTGCGGTCATGGCAAAAGATTCACGCTCAAACCAATCGGCAATGCGTAATTGTCGGGTAAGCTTAGTACCAAGCTTGTAGGCGGAGAATGGTTTAGGATCCAGTGACCGTGCACCTAATTTAGCGCCTTCAACGTCAGGATAATAATCAGGATATTCTTTGGCTGGGTCGTATTGCACATGGCTATGCTCGCTTAAATACTTNAGCATTTCTGGCGCATGTTTTACATAAGCATCCAATTTATCACGCGGTGCATCTTTCGGGACCACAGCGTCAAGATACGCTTTTGCGTCTTGCTCAGAATCTTCGATGGGCGTTGAATCCATGAGGTGATTATTGGGAATCCAGATAACCCCACCAGAAAGCGAAGTAGTTCCGCCAAATTTATCTGACTTTTCAATCACCAGCGCAGACAGGCCTTCTAACTTTGCCGTCAGCGCACCGGTCATACCTGCGCCACCAGAACCTACGGATAAAAAGTCGACAGTTTCATGCCAAGTCGGGGCTGTTTGTTGAGCACTCATGTTTTATCACTTAAAAATTCAACTTTATTATTTGCTCAAGAAGATATAGAAAGCACAGCAGAAAGTCAGCCAAAATATTCGCTATGAAATATTTTTAATTTATCAGCGACATGATTGTGCAAATTTATACCAATAATAGCGCAAAACAATTCAGCAATACTTACGGCAGAAAAGGCTTTCAGGTATGATAAAAGACTTTTAAATATGAACCGGACCATGTTGTTATCATGAGCAGTGAAACCGTAGAAAACTTAAACGTTGCCTCGCAACAAGTTCTCATCACACCAGAACAGTTAAAGGCAAAAATCCCCCTGTCAGAAAAAGCAGAAGCCGTCATTAGCGAATCACGCCAGGTGATTCAAAATATTTTAGACGGCAAAGATAAACGCGTATTTGCTGTGGTTGGCCCCTGCTCTATTCATGATGTTGATGCTGCTATCGATTACGCTAAACGCCTGAAAACCCTAGCTGATTCGCTAAAAGACGACATCTATATCGTAATGCGGGTATATTTCGAAAAACCTCGCACCACGGTTGGCTGGAAAGGCCTTATCAATGACCCGCACTTGAATAATTCATTTGAGATTGAAGAAGGCTTACATATAGGCCGCCAGCTGCTGCTTGATATTGCAGAACTTGGCCTGCCTACATCGACCGAAGCCTTAGATCCTATTTCGCCTCAATACATGCAAGACCTGATCTCTTGGAACGCAATAGGCGCTCGCACTACAGAATCACAAACGCATCGAGAAATGTCTTCTGGACTATCTGCTCCAGTTGGGTTTAAAAACGGCACTGACGGCGGCTTGACGGTAGCCACTAATGCCTTGCTGTCGGTATCAAATCCGCATAGTTTTCTTGGCATCAACAATCAAGGCCAAGTGTCAGTGATTAAGACAACTGGCAACCAGTATGCACATATTGTCTTACGTGGTGGCTCTAACGGCCCAAATTATGACTCAGTGAACGTTAAGTTNTGCGAACAGGCACTGCAAAAAGCTGGCCTGAGCACCAATATTATGATCGATCTTAGCCATGCCAATTCATCAAAAGATCATAACCGCCAGCCATTAGTTTTGGATGATGTTGCCTCGCAAATTGCCGAGGGCAACACTTCGATTGTTGGACTTATGATTGAGAGCAATATTGGCCCGGGTAATCAAAAAATCAGCGACAATAAAGATGATTTGATTTATGGGGTTTCAGTAACAGACGCCTGTATTGACTGGCCTACTACGGTTAGCTGCTTAAGCGAATTTGCAGCTAAAGTCTCTAACGCACTCAGCAGCCGTGAGCGGGGCTAAAGCCGGCTGATTTGTTCTTGCCATGCCTGCTCCTCTCGCTAAGACTGGAGCATCGCATTAAAGCAGCAATGACTGCAGATAACGCTGCACCGTATTAATAAACAGCTGCGGTTTTTCCGCATGCAACCAATGCCCTGCGTCACTGATTACTTTTAGCTGAAGATCACTAAAACGCTGTTCGAAAGCTGCTGTTGAAGCCTTTTGCACATAGTCAGAGTTCTCACCCTTTATGACCAGTGTAGGCGCCGCAAAGCATTGATGAAGACTTTCATCAAATTGTGGCGCTTTCGCAAGCTCAGGATAGGATTCAGCAATCTCAGCCAGCCCAAACTGCCAGGACCATCGATGATCTGCTTGTCGTTTTAAATTTTTGAGCAAAAACTGTCGCAAACTTAGCTCGCCAACCGCCTCAGCAAGCATGGCATCTGCCTCACGACGCTGACGAATTTGACCCACTAAAAATGCCTGCTCGATTCGCTGCATCGCCTCTATAATCGGCAGATGCAGCGGTGGGTAATCAACTGGGGCAATATCAGCAATAATCAAACCCTGATAATCAAAGGTAGCTCTTGCTGCCATTTGCATGGCCACCTTACCCCCCATACTGTGACCCAAAAGAATGACATGCTCTAAATGCAGATCGTCGATCAAGGCCTCAACCGATTCAGCCATGGCAATATAAGACATGTGATAGCTATGAGGTGATGCACCGTGGTTTATCATATCAGCCAGAATCACATTGATGTCTAGCTGCTGATGCAGAGCCTTGGCGATATTCATTAAATTGCCTGATTCACCAAACAGGCCATGCATCAAAATCAAGCTGGTAGATGATTGTGATGCGCTAGGTAATAGTTGGTAATGCAGCATACGTAGTCTCGAATATTCATCTCAAAAGCAGGGTTTACAGTCATTTACAGTATGCGCTGACAATATCGATACTAGCACTGACTATAAAAATGCTGTGTGGCTGGATAGGATACCACAAGCACAAAAAAAGCCCGCAATATGCGGGCTCTATCAAGGCGCCATGCAACTTAAAAAGTAAACATCAGCGCCTAAAGCATTTAAACGTGCTTAAAACGTCTCGCCGTTAGCAGCTTTGTCTTTTAGCAGCTGAGGTACCGCAAACACATCACCATAGGTATCAGCTAGGTACTGCGCTCGCTCAGCGAATGCTTTCACACCGTAGGAGTTGATATGTTGGAATACCCCGCCCGTTTGCGCAGGATAACCAATACCCATGATAGAGCCAATGTTTCCATCAGCTGGGTTGAATACCACACCATCTTCCATCGCTCGCACAGCTTCTAAGGCTTGCGAGAAGGTTAGACGGTCTTGCACATCTTCAAATGGAATCTCTTTATAGCCATTCGGGGCAAAGTGCTCTTTCAGGCCAGGCCAAATGTACTTTTTACCACCTTCTGGATACTCATAGTAACCAGCACCGTGTGCCTTACCTTCACGGCCAAAGTCTTCAACCATTTTAGCCACTAAAGTTGCAGCAGGGTTGCTATCGTCAACCGTTTCGCCACGCGCTTCTTTATCGGCTTTTAGCTGTTGGCCATTTTTGTAAGCCGTAGCCTGAGAAATTTCATCAATCGCCGTTAAAGGGCCCACGGGTGAGCCGTTTTGCTTAGCCGCGTTTTCAATGATAACCGGGTTAATGCCCTCAAGCACCATTGCTGCGCCTTCTTCAACCGTCTTCGCGATAACACGCGTGGTGAAGAAACCTTCACCATCGTTAACCACAATAGGCTTTTTGCCAAGCGCAATCGCAAGGTCGAAAGCTTTTGCCAAAGCTTCATCCGAGGTTTTCTCGCCTTTGATGATTTCAACTAATGGCATTTTCTCAGCGGGTGAGAAAAAGTGCATGCCGATAAAGTTCTCAGGGCGGCTTGACGGCTCAGCAAGTCCCGTGATGGGTAAGCTTGAAGTATTGGTCGCAAATACACCTTGGCAAACCGCTTCGGTATCTTTGGTTACGGCCGCTTTGATCTTACGGTCTTCAAATACCGCTTCAATCACAATATCGCAATCGCTTAAATCGTCGTAAGACTCGGTTGGGTTGATTAAGCTAAGAATACGCTCTTTGTCAGCTTCATCCATGCGGCCCTTGCCAATAAGCTTGTCACATACACCCGCACCATAAGCCTTACCCTTCTCTGCATTTTCAAGACTAATGTCTTTAAGTGCCACCTCGATACCTACTTTAGCTGCCGCATAGGCGATACCCGCACCCATTTGGCCAGCGCCTAAGATACCCAGCTTTTTGGTCTCGGTTTTAGGCACTGCATCAAATGAAGGGCGTGAGGCACCTTTCTCTAGCGCTTGAAGTTGGAAGAAGAAGGTAGAAATCATATTCTTCGCAACCGGTGAGCGCATTAAGCTTAAGAAGTAACGCGCTTCAATTTTTTGCGCTGTTGCAAAATCAACGCGAGACACGTCAGAGATACAGGCAAAGATAGCTTTCGCCGCTGGGAAGTTACCCCAAGTATTAACCATCACGTTAACCGGGCCAAAATATAGCAGGCCTTGTAAGCCTTGATCCATATCCTTGTCGCTCGCTGCACCACCAGGAATGGTATAGCCAGGCTTATCCCAAGGCTGCGCGGATTCTGGGTTCGCCAGGATCCAAGCTTTGGCTTTCTTCTCTAGGTCTGCAACATCCGTGGCTAATTCATCAGCATAGGCATTATCAATCGCTTTCTGACCTTTGAACGACTTACCTTGTGATACAAAAGTGACAGCATTGGTCAAACCATGCTTACGCACCATACGCACCACACCGTCAGCACCAGGCATTAAGCCAAGTTGTGCTTCTGGTAAACCCATCGCTGCATTTTCTAAAGCAACACGGTAGTGACAAGCTAGCGAAATCTCATAACCACCACCTAAACACTCGCCGTTGATACCAACAGCCACTGGAATACCTAAAGTCTCAAGCTTACGCAAAGGTGCTTTAGCATCCATGATACCGTTGAATACGCGAGTCGCTTCTGCCTCATCCATATCAACTGGCATTTCAAGTAGCTTGGTTAAGTCACCACCACCAAAGAAGGTTTCTTTGCCTGATTTTACGTAAACACCCTTGATGTCATCTTTCATTGCTTCGATGTCATCAACGGCTTTGCTCATCGCTTCGATGAACTCGTCACCCATAAGGTTAACTTTTTCGCCTGGCTGATCCATGATCAGATCGATAATGCCGTCAGCGTCTTTTTCTAAACGGATATAACCCATTTTCTTAAATCCTCTTCTCTGTCGGCTTAAACTAATTCAACAATGGTCGCGATACCGATACCACCGCCGGCACATAACGTTGCAAGACCGCGCTTAAGACCACGACGCTCAAGCTCATCAACCAAGGTACCTAAAATCATGGCACCGGTTGCTCCGATGGGGTGACCCATGGCAATGGCACCGCCGTTGACGTTGATTTTCTCATCAGGCACGCCCAAGATTTTTTGGAAACGTAATACCACCGATGCGAATGCTTCGTTTAATTCAAACAGATCGATATCATCAACGGTCAAGCCTGCTTTATCTAAAGCTTTTTGCGTAGCAGGCGCAGGACCCGTCAACATAATCGTAGGTTCTGTTCCCACAAGTGCCGTGGTCACGATTTTTGCACGTGGCTTAAGGCCTGCTTTCTTGCCGCCTTCTTCATTACCGATAAGTACAAGTGACGCACCATCGACAACACCTGATGAATTACCAGGGGTGTGCACACAATTTACATTTTCAACTTGTGGGTATTTAAACTTAAGGAACTCGCCGTGACCAAAGTCGTTAAACATTTGGAAAGATGGATTCAAGCCACCGAGTTTTTCAGCGGTTGTGCCTGGGCGAACAAGCTCATCCTTATCTGAAACCACCACACCATTCTGATCTTTCACTGGAATGATGGAATTTTTGAAGTAGCCATTAGCATGTGCTTCAGATGCACGTTGCTGAGACATAGCCGCATAATTATCACAATCTTCACGGGTGAAGCCGTCTAACGTCGCGATTAAATCAGCACCTAGACCTTGGTTAATACCGTAAGATTCCATCGCAACCCATGGATCACCAGCAGCTGCACCACCTGCGCCGATGCCAAGGCGAGACATAGATTCAACACCGCCAGCTAGCACAAGGTCTTCAAAACCTGCTTTCACTTTAGCCGCCGCGATATTACATGCTTCAAGACCACCGGCACAGTAACGGTGTAATTGCGCACCTGTGGTATTGTCTGACCAGTCAGCATAAACCAAGGCAGTTTTGGCAATATTTTGACCTTGCTCGTTTACAGGTTCACCTGTGGCTAAGATCATGTCTTCTACAAGATCAGTATCAAGGTTATTACGCTCTTTCATTGCATCTAGCAAATTAACCACTAGGTCAATCGGCTTCACTTCGTACAAACCACCACCAGGCTTACCTTTGCCGCGAGGGGTACGAATGGCATCAAAAATATATGCTTCAGACATATGCATTCCTACATTGGTTTAAATATTCTTAAATTTTTGAGCTCAAAATTTGGTCTACATAGCGGCTATTTAATTGCAATTTAATCTCTATGCGCTGTTTAAATGGCATAAAAAGCACTAAATCCGTCACAAAATTTGAGGAGCATGAAGCTTACAGAAAACAGCCTAAAACACAAGGCATAAAGCGGCCATAATCTAAGCAAGAAAGGCCATGTTAAATCAGTTTAACGGCAAGTAGAAAAGCAAGGAATGCGGCATGGAAGATATATAATAAGTTTCGCGACGGCTCACAATTGCATTTAATCCTCAGCCTTGTTTGTTAATTTTGAGGCAGAGAATAATGAATAGTCAGGGTAGGTTTGCTTAAATAGTTTTTGCGCCATAATAATGGCCAATAAACCATACATTACAAACGTTAGGGTGCTGGCCATTACTGCGCCATAAACGTCAAAGTAAATTGCCCCGAGATGACAAAAAATAAACGTGGCCAAAGTTGAACGGCTCGCATTTAACCACATTGACCACCTTGGCTTGGACAGATTATTAAATATCCCATTCGACAAAGCTAAAAAGCCCAAACCCACCGAAAGCGGCACCTGTATAAAACAATATAACCAAATCAATTCTGACGCTAAACCGGAAACATTGAAGAGGCTTATGATAAACGGGTAAGCAAGCATAAAAAACAGCCATACAATAGATGTATAAGCCGACAATATCATCAAACCCTGTCGATAAATCGCGGCTACCCTATGCGGTAAGTCAGCACCACAATTTTGACCAACCATGGGGCCAGCCGCGCCGGTCAATGAGAAAAATACCGAAAATAATATCGGCGTTAAACTTCCCACCACCGCAAGCCCAGCCATGGCTTGATCGCCAAAATCTGAGACCACTGACACCACAATCAAACTGCCCAACGGGGTAAATAGATTAGAAATTACCGCAGGCGCTGCAATTGACCTGACCTTGCTAAAACACTGTTTTAAAAAAGAAATAGGCACCAGTCTGAGAAAATCTAGCCTAACATGTAATAGCCAAATACCAACCACAGCTGCCACCACCCTTGCAATAATCGTTGCCCAGGCAGCGCCTACAATTCCAAAGCCTAAAACCTCAATGAATATAGGGTCTAATATGATGTTAACAACAGAGGCAATTAATGGCACCCACATGGATAGCTTAGCCAAAGCAAAGGCACGAAGCCCTGAGGCAAAGGCAATCAACAACACCGATAACGGCGATGAAAGTAATACCAACCATAAATAACTGTAGGCTAAGTTATACACCCTGCCCTCTGCACCCAATTGCGCCAATATAGATGGCATTAAAAAAATCAACAGCGCTACCAGCACAATAGACAAGCACAGCGCTTGAAAAGCTATCGCAGAGAAAAGTTGGGACGCAGCGTCTTTTCCACTGCGACTTAACGCTTGGCTTACTAAGACAGAAATAGCGATCGAGAAGCCAATGCCAATGGCATTGGGAAACATGATAACAGAGCTTGAAAAACCAATCGCAGCGAGCACATCGATATCGTTCAGCCGGCTTAAAAAATACATGTCGGCAAGCGACAACAACATATTAGAAGCTAACGCTATCCACGACGCAAACATCATAATCAGCAAGTGTCGCGTTACCGAGCCCTCTGTAAATTTACTGCGCACCTTGCTAATCGTCTCGCTCGATAGAAAATTCCCGTAAGCGATATTGTCCTGGCGTAACGCCAGTCCACTTTTTAAACGAACGATGAAACGCTGAAGGGTCGGTAAAACCCATCAACGCCGAAACTGCCGATACACTGAGTTCAGGGCGTGATAAATAAGCGATGGCTGCATCTCTGCGCAGCTGATCTTTTAGCGACTGATAACTGACGCCCTCTTTGCGCAGATGCCTACGTAAGGTTGGCGGCGACATATTCAAACTATCGGCGACCGTCTCGAAAGCCGGGAAACCCGCCGACAAATCATAACCCATCACGCGCTTCACTTTACTCACTAACTCACTGTTATCGGCCTGCTGCGGCTCAACCATCATTTGGTAAGGCGCGGTTCGCAAAAAGTCGCGCAAGCTCTGTTCATTTTGCGCTACAGGCAATTCTAAAAAGCGACGGTGAAAAACAAAACCGTTTTGCGCTGAAGCGAAGTTTGGCTTAACGCCAAATAAACGCTTATAACGTTTAACACCTTTTTCGCCATCGCTTGGCGATGGGGTTATTAAGCGCACTTCAGACAGCTCAATGGGCATAGCTATCAACCAGCTAAAGAAACGATGCCATAAAGCTAGGGCATAGGCCTCACCCGCCTGCCATTTTTCTTGTTCAGGGAGTTTATATTCAGGGTATGAAATACGAATCATATCACCCTGCTTGAACATTGTTAGCCGTAACTCATTGCTATAAAACACCTCAAAAAATTCACACAGCCGATGAATGCTTTTGCTTAATGTATCGCAATGAATAATGGCATAGCACATCATTCGAAAAGCACCTGCACTAATCCCTTTACCGGGTGGCATACCAAAGCTGTCGTCTTGCAGCAGGGTTAATACTTGCTGGTATATACGGGAATAATGAATCGCTGAAATATGCTCAGGTGCACTGTCATCTAAGGGATTAAAATCTAAGCCGGCATTCAACAGAATTTGCTTTATATCAAATTGACGCTGTTCCGCTAATCGCAATAAAGAATTTGCAAAACGGCTGGGCACATAGGTAGATGAGGTTTCAGAAGGCTTCATTGCTTTATACTATCAAATTCTGCGCCGCATCTCAGTATAATAAGCTGTCATTCTGTGTAACATTATTTTAGTGGTATAACAAAAATCTTAGCGGTTCACTTTGCTAAGCTAATTGCTTTGCCATACACTTATTTCTTGATAATCGATGCCACTGCTTAAACCCAAATAATGGCCTTTAAAACATGACCGAAGTTAGCCAATACAGCATTTTATTCAAAGGCGAAGCACTTGATGATGTTGAACTTGAACATGTGAAAAATAATTTCACTAAGTTATTCAATGCCGACGTTGCATTACTTGAAAAATTGTTTTCAGGCCGCGTGGTCACGCTTAAGCAAGCACTTGACAAGCAGGATGCGTTAAAATTTCAACGCTTATTCAAACAAGCTGGCGCGAAGATTTATATTAAAGCCAGTGAGCAGCAAAATCCTAGCAACCAAGCGCCAGATTCGGCAACCAAGCAGGCTCAAGTTCCTCAATCTAAGATGCCTGAAAAGCCCGACCAGTCAAAAGAGTCTGAGCAGCCTAAACAAATTCAAGCAAGAGTAGCAACGGAAGAGCCGTCAACTCAAACGGCATACAATCAGACCACTACACTGTCGCTGCTGCCGCCTGGAAGCCCGATGCTGGAACTGTCCGAACGACAGGAATTTCATGAACTTGAGCTAGATCTAAGCCAATATAGCTTGGCAGAGTTAGGCGCGTTAATCGATCAATTACCGAACCCTCAAACCTTGTTGAATCCTGCAACTGATCACTTATCAACAGCTGAGCCTGGCGCAGTCATATTGCCTGAGCACAAAGAGCCAAGTCCCGTAGTGGTCAATACTGATCATCTGAGCTTGGCAGAAGTTGGCGCTTTATTAAGGCAAGAAATCGACGACATCCCCGACTTCCCTCCAGAAACCAGTCACTTAAGTTTGGCTGAAGTTGGCGCGCAGATCGATAACTTAATCGAAGACAAGACCGAACTCGACCCAGATATTAGTCATTTAAGCGTTGAAGATAAGTAAGCGGCTTTACTCAAGTACTGAAACTCAAGCATTGAAACTCAAACATTGAAACTAAAATAATTATTGATGCTTTAAGCACTGAGCCAGACTCAACTGAGATCCTTAAGCTTGAGTTTGACGCTGACGCGTAAGCCTTTCTCTGCACTGGCATAAAGCGCCTTATCCGATAAAAATATTTCACCGTGATGCAACTTCGCCACCGCCTTAACTAAGGCTAAGCCCAAGCCGTTCCCGGGTGACAACCCACGGCTTTCGTCAACCCGATAAAAACGTTGGAACACCTTTTCGCGTTTATCTTTTGGAATACCCGGTCCGCTATCAATCACTTCAAGCTCAGCCCAGCGCCCATGGCGTGATAGGCTTTGCTTTAAATTAACCTGAATGCCAAGGCCCGCAGGGGTATATTTAATCGCATTGTCCATTAAATTTGCCAACATTTGGAACAGCAAATCTTTGTCACCAACAAGATGCAAGCCTTTTTCACAATCAAGTTTCAGCGTTTGATGTTTATCCGCTGCTAAAGGCTCATAAAGCTCTACCACGTCATCAACAATTTTGGACATATCCAGGGGTGAAAAATTTGCGCGCTTTGCGCCTGATTCGACTTGGGCGATTCGCAAAAGTGCCGAGAAAGTCGACAGTAAATTATCCGCCTCCTCTAACATTTCTCTGACCATCTCAGTATTTTGAGGTGCAGAGCGCTTCTCTAGAGACGACAAATTGTTGCGCAAACGCGTTAACGGTGTTCGAAGATCATGGGCAATACTGTTGGATACATCACGAACATCGTTCATCGCCCCCTCAATACGATCAAGCATATTATTGATACCCATCGCTAATCGTTGAAAATCGTCTAACGGTTCTTTCACAGGGATTCGATGGGTAAAATTCCCTTCCATGATGTCGTAAATCGTATCATTGATAACCTCAACCCGATGCAGGGTCATCAAACTGGTAATTAAGCCTCCAAGCAAGCCAAGCAAAATCATAATCACCATGCCCCAGATAATCGCACCCGCCACTAACTGAATATTTCGTCTCACATCATCAGAAAATCGGGCAACTAATAATTTATAACCTCCATCCAGCTGACGCTCGCGCGCAAGAAAATTATAAACTTGTGTATTATTGTTGTAAGTCTGAAAGCTCATTTCAAAACTCAGCCAGCCATCACTCCATACTTTGTAATCTGGCCAAAATAATAAATCACCGGCAATTTTTTCTTGTTGTTGATTAACCAAAATAAAGGCAAAGCGTGAAAATTTATTTTCACTGGCTCTCTGCTCAACAAAGCTATCAATAGAATCGGCGCCAGAACTAAGGTATTGCTGCTCTAACTCATCGAGTTCTGACTCTAAGGAGGCATTAACCGAATTAAAAAAGTCGTAGGAAAAAAAAGCAAACGTGATTGAAAGTAAAATGAATACAGCAAAAGCAAGGCTAGTCACGTACGAGATCATAAATCTGAACGTGTAGGTGCCAAATAAATTACCAATCAGTCTCTGTCGATTAACGGCCATAAGATAAAGTATTTATTGTAACGCTAATTATTTTGAAAACATCGAGCTTAATAATGATATGAGCTAAAGTTGTAATAAGGGCTGACGGCATTAAAGCAAAAGCTAAGGTCTAAAAAATTGCATTTTAGTCAATCACATCTTATTACTAAATTTCGCTAAGCATATACCCAGCACCGCGAATCGTCGACAGTAGCGGACGCTCGAAGTCTTTGTCGATTTTTTGGCGAAGTCGACTAACATGCACATCAATCACGTTGGTTTGAGGGTCGAAGTGATACTCCCACACATTTTCTAACAGCATGGTGCGAGTGACCACCTGACCGGCATGCTTCATCAAGTATTCTAGTAAGCGAAATTCTCGTGGTTGTAAATTGAGGTTCTGCCCCTGACGAGTCACTTTTTGAGTCAACAAATCTAGCTCAAGCTCACCTACTTTAAGTCGGGTTGCTGGCAAGGCTTCTTTACGCCTCAAAAGTACCTCCACTCGCGCTAATAGCTCTTGATCAGCAAAAGGCTTTACCAAATAATCGTCAGCACCCACTTTAAGCCCTTTAACGCGCTCATCAACATCGCCTAAAGCAGACAAGAACAAAACCGGAACAGCATTACCGTTTGCACGCACTGTCTCAACAATTTCTAAGCCGTCTTTATTTGGCAGCATACGATCAACGATTAATAAGTCATAGTGTTTATCGATTGCGTGCTGTAGGCCCTGATCACCATCACTTGCATAATCAACTTGATAGTTGTGATCAGTCAGAATTTGCTGCACATAATCAGCTACCTGTAGATCATCCTCAATCAATAAAATTTTAAGTAAAGTATGCATGTAACATCCTTATAAGAGAAAATTTGCTATTAAGCTCTGACAAATACAACTACTTAAGCCACAGGCTTGACGTTATAATAAGTCTTTTTAAATCATCGATACGTTTAGCTATTATGTCAGAAACCGCACAATCAAATCAGCAAAATACTGAATATCCAAGCCTAATAAGACGATTTGCCGCTATGTTTTACGATGCGTGGCTTATTTTGGCCTTGTGCATACTCATGACGGGGCTGATGGTAGGGCTGAAAAGCCTGGTCGATCCTGCTCCGCTTGCAGAGGGCGAACGGGCTATCAGTGGCGCATGGCGTGCACCGACTTTTATTCTCCAGCTTTTAACATTTTACGGCTTTTACACTTATTTTTGGGTTAAATCTGGCCAGACCTTGGCTATGCAAGCCTGGCGACTTAAGCTTGTTCAACAAAATGGTCAGGCCGTTACTATCAGCCAAGCATGGCTTCGGCTTAGCCTTGCTGCCCTATCATTCTTTGCCCTGGGCTTTGGTTATTTTTATGCCTTATTTGATCCTGAAAAGCGATGCCTGCATGATAAGCTATCCAACACCAAGTTAGTTTTATTGGAAAAAACCAAAAAATAACTACCTCACGCGTGATAATAAAAATATGCCCGCTAATACGGACAAAATTGCTGGTATAAGCATGGATATGACCGGCTGCAGCTGAAAAATAATCGTAATTGGGTTCAGACTGTCCTGCAAAATTTTAAATAAGGTCGCTGTCATGATACCTATAAATAAGCGGTACCCCATCGTCGACTCTCTTAGCGAGCCAAACACAAAAGATACGCCAACGAGAACCAAACTGAGCATAATAAGCGGGTAGTACGCTTTTTTCCAAAACGCTAGATCATGCTCAATACTGTTCAGCTTCTGCTGCTTGAGGTATGCACTATAGCGCCACAGATCCTGCATTTTCAGCCTTGAGGGTCGAATTGCCGAAATCGCCAGTAAATCTGGCGCTAACTCCGACTGCCAATCAATTTCAGCAGCTTGCTCAATATTCAAATGCAGAGGCAGCTGAGAAAAGTCGACATTCGCTTGCGAAAGCGCTGCTGCCGCATCATCAAGCGCATCGAGCTGGTATGACGTAGTAATAATTTTAACCTTACTTAGCCGCCATTGATGATTAGCATAGCGTGCAGATTGCGCAAATATAACCTTTTCTAAGCGCTGATCGACATACTCAAAGATTCTTACGCCCTGCATAAAACCTGAGGTACTGGCGGTATTCACAAACAAAAAACTGTCGCCATCTCTGAGCCAGAGGCCATTCTTCACATCGACTTGGTAGTTATCGTTCAATGCTAACTCTCGCATTGAGCGAGCATATTGCGTTGCAGAGGGGGCGACAAATTCGCCAATAATCATCGCAATAATTAAAAACACCAGTGCAGGCTTAAATGTCATGATCACCAAGCGAACTATCGATACACCTGCAGCTCGCATGACCACCAACTCAGATGTACCCGCCAAACTTCCTAAGCCAGCCAGACAACCAATTAAGCCTACCATCGGCATCAAATCATAGATAAATTCGGGTGTATTGAGCAGCTCGAAGTAAATGGCTTTAGCAATGGTATAATTACCTTCGACATTTTTCATTTCGCCAATCAATCGAAACATGAGCTCTAGCGACACAAAACCAAAAAGAATGATCGCAATCGCAAAGTAGACTTGCTTTCCTACATAATTAGATACGCGCTGCATTATGTATCTCGCCAACGGGTAATAAGCTGCTGTAATGCACCACGATAATAGAGGCATAAACCCAGCAACAAGAAAAACACATGCACCATTACCACAAAGCCAATGCCGATATTTGCATTAGCCACCCCGTTCTTTACCAGAATGATAGCGGCAAAATACAGCATAAATAACAACACACTGGGGAAAAGTTTCGCATAACGCCCTCTACGATGCGATGTTTCACTGAGCGCCAAAGCGATAATTGCCGCAATCGGTGCTAACCAGGGTAAACTAAAACGCCACACTAATGCTGCCAAGTAGTCTTGATTGTGATCATACCGTTGCTTTAACAGCAGCGACCCTGTGGTCATCGCATCTATCGCTTCAAAACTCAGCTGCTCTGCTGGTGAGCTTTCTCGATAAAAATGTGTTGCCGAAGCAAAGTTTAAAAAGCGTGCATTGTCATTGAAGACACTCAGATTACTCAAACTGCCGCCCTCAAGTTCAAGCTTTCGGTCTCCATCGGCAACAATATCTACCGACCCATTATCAGCCCGAAGCAAAGAAATATCACCTTGCTTATTAATGGATGCAATAAATATATCGGCAAGAGATTTTTTATCCTGGCTGAGATCACCAACATACATAACAGCACCTTTATCAATTTTATTAAAGCTGCCGGCGGTCAAGGTGCCTAAACTAGAAAAAGTATGCGGGTCGTTTTCAAGCTGAATCATTTTTTTTGCGGCAAGCGGAGTTAATAGCAGACTAAATACGGCGATGATCATAAACACCAAAATCGCCAAGCCTTGCACATAAAATAACAGTGCCGTATCACTGATGCCGCATGATTTAAAAACAATCATCTCACTGTCAACATAGAGTTGACCGATACTCAAGATAATTGCGAGGCAAAGGCTCAGTGGCAAGATGACTTCAATCACTGAAGGCAAAGTGTAGGCTAAAATTGATAATACCGAATCCACTGGATACCTGCCGGTCGCAGCTGAACTCAAAAACACAACAAATTTTCCACTAAAAAACATCAATAAGATCGTAATAAAGATGCCGAAAAAATTGCTTGCTGTTTGACGAAACAAATAGCGGAAAACTTTCAAAAGGATGGCCTGCTCTTCTCTGCCTGAAAATATATGCTGGATTGCATAATGCGCACAATCTTAAGTCGTGTAATAATCCATATAATCAAACTTAGTCCGTGTTGGAGTAAATATGGAATTTATTAGCAAGTCTATCAAACAGTGGACGAAACAAAAAACAGATTGTTTCATCATTCCCATATTATCAAGCAAACGCATGCCATCGTTTTTGCAAGAGTTAGACAGCATCTACCAGCAGCAATTAAGCCAATTATTCTCCTCAGGCGACCTATCACTTGAGGAGGGCAAAAGCTATTTACTCGCATCACCAAAACTACCTGCTAAGCGTTTACTGTTTATTGGCGTCAGCAATAATCTTGATTTAAAAGGCCTTCGCAGTTTTGTTGCCAAAGCCTATGCCGATAGCAACGCCACACCGAGCAAGCAGGCGACAATATTAGCTTCTGAGTTAACCTCCAAGAGCATGGAAGGCACTAAGCTTTTAGAAGAAATTGCCTGCCACTGGCAAACCTTAAATTATCGCTATGACCATACCCTCTCGACCAAGGCTAAGGCTGCAAACATCAAAAAGCTCAGCGTATTGCATACAGTTAACGCAAAGTCTGCTAAAGCTGCATTGCAACAAGGGCAAGCATTAGGTGAAGGCATTAATTTTGCGCGTGAGCTTGGTAATTTACCTGCCAGCATATGTACTCCTAGCTTTTTAGCTAAGCAGGCGCAGGCATTGGCGAAACAGTCAGCGCAGCTAAGCTATAAATCGCTAAGTGAGGCGCAAATGCAAAAGCTTGGTATGGGCTCCTTGCTATCGGTAACCGCCGGTACAGAAGAGCCTGCTAAATGCATAATTCTTGAATATAAGGGGCTAAACACTAACGCTAAGCCGCATGTACTTGTGGGCAAAGGCGTTACTTTCGACTCAGGTGGTATTTCATTAAAACCCGGTTCTGCCATGGATGAAATGAAATATGATATGTGTGGCGCCGCCAGCGTGCTTGGCACCATGAAAGCGCTGGTGAATGCCGAAAGCAAAGTCAATGTTGTGGGTATTATTGGTGCGGTAGAAAATATGCCCAGCGGCAAAGCCACTAAACCTGGGGATGTGGTTACTTCGATGTCGGGTCAAACGATTGAAGTATTAAATACAGATGCCGAGGGTCGTTTAGTACTTTGCGATCTGCTTACCTATGTTGAAAAATATAAACCGAAATCCGTTATCGACATAGCCACTCTGACTGGTGCCTGCATAGTCGCGCTTGGTAAACACGCGTCCGGCTTATTCTGTAACGATGCAACACTTGAGCAAAAACTCGTTGCCGCAGGCCAAGCACGTTTAGACAGAGTGTGGCCGATGCCGCTATGGCCAGAATATGATGCGCAACTAAAATCAAACTTTGCTGACATGGCAAATATTGGTGGACCTCAAGCTGGCTCTGTCACAGCGGCATGTTTTTTAGCGAGATTTACCAAGGCTTATAAGTGGGCACACATTGACATTGCCGGCCCCGCTTGGGTTCAAGGCGCTAACAAAGGCGCAACTGGACGCCCCGTAGGCTTACTTTTTGACTATTTAATCAATCAAGCATAGCCGATATGACCAGGGTCGATTTTTATTTACTGGCCGATGATAGCACTGAAGCAAAGCTTGCATTCGNCTGCAAGCTNGTCAGCAAGACCNTAAAACTGGGGCATAGAATCTATATTCACTGTCAAGATANACAGCAAACAGCACAACTGAGTCAACAGCTGTGGCACTTTGATAGCCACAGCTTTTTAGCGCATGAAGTGATTGAAAGCCCGCAAAAATCTGAGCATCAAAGCGCTATTCAATTAGGCTGTTTAAAGAATCCTCAAACGCAGCACCATGATTTATTGATCAATTTATGCAAGACAGTGCCTGACTATTTTGCGAGCTTCAATCGCTTAAGTGAAATCGTTGTGCAAGCGCCAGATGAGCTTGAGAGCGGCAGATCACGGTATAAATTTTATCAAAGCAAACACTTCCCTCTGCATCAACATGATTTACGTAAAAATGCGCTCTAATGCGAGCATCTTGCTACAGTAGCCGTAAAAAAGCATGTATAATCGCCATCCTTTAAATTGTCACCAATACTGATCGTAAAGCGTCCTATCGCCCCTTCAGTCCCGTTATTCCATTAGTGAGTCAGCATGGATAAAACCTACAAACCCAAAGATATCGAGCAAGCGCTTTACCAGCACTGGGAACAACAAGGTTATTTTTCACCTGACTATCAGCCAGATAATCAGAACAAAACAAACAAAGATAGTAACGACGCCTTCTGCGTTATGATTCCGCCGCCCAATGTAACTGGCTCATTACATATGGGTCACGCTTTTCAACACACCTTACAAGATGCACTGACTCGTAGAGCACGCATGCAAGGTAAACAAAGTTTGTGGCAAGTAGGTACTGATCATGCAGGCATTGCCACACAAATGGTGGTTGAGAGAAAACTGGCCGCTGAAGGNCAAGCTGACCGAGTCAGCCTTGGACGCGAAGCATTTATAGAGAAAGTCTGGCAGTGGAAAGAAAGCTCGGGCGGCACTATCACGCAACAGATGCGTCGTCTCGGTAACTCGGTAGACTGGGACCACGAACGCTTTACCATGGACCCTGGCTTCTACGATGCTGTGCAAGAGGTGTTTATTCGCCTTTATGATGAAGGTCTTATTTATCGCGGTAAACGCCTCGTCAATTGGGACCCTAAACTGCACACCGCGATTTCCGACCTCGAGGTGGAAAATCGCGAAGTCAAAGGCAAGATGTGGCATATCAAATACCCACTGGCTAACGGCGCCTCAACTGCAGAAGGTAATGATTTTTTAGTTGTGGCAACAACACGCCCTGAAACTTTACTCGGCGATACTGGTGTTGCCGTTAACCCAGAAGATCCTCGCTATAGAGATCTGATTGGGCAATCCGTCTTATTGCCATTTACTAATCGGGCCATCCCTATTGTCGCCGATGAGCATGCCGATATGGAAAAAGGCACCGGCTGCGTCAAAATCACACCAGCGCATGATTTCAACGACTATGAGGTGGGTCAACGCCATCAACTGCCCATGGTTAATATTCTCACCTTTAATGGTGATATTCGTCACCGCGCGGAAGTCATGAACAGTGANGGTAGCCAGAATACAAACCTAGAAGTTGTNATTCCTGAAGCCTTCCAAGGCTTGGAACGCTTTGCTGCACGTAAAGCCATTGTTGCTAGCCTTGAAGAGAAAGCACTGCTTCTTGAGGTTAAAGAAAATGACATGACTGTGCCCTATGGTGATCGCGGCGGTGTTGTTATCGAGCCCATGCTAACGGATCAGTGGTATGTTGATGCCAAAACTTTAGCTAAACCTGCTATTGCAGCGGTTGAAAACGGCGACATTCAGTTTGTCCCGCAACAATATGAGAACATGTACTTCGCTTGGATGCGGGACATTCAAGATTGGTGTATTTCTCGACAGCTTTGGTGGGGGCACCGCATTCCTGCCTTCTACGATCAAGCCGGCAACGTCTATGTAGCGAAAGATGAGGCGACTGCTCGCGAGAAATATGCTTTAGCTGCAGATATCAGTCTTAGTCAAGATAACGATGTACTCGACACCTGGTTTAGTTCAGCACTTTGGACCTTTGCGACATTAGGCTGGCCAGAGGCCACAAAGCGACTGCAGACCTTTCATCCAACTGATGTTTTAGTCACTGGCTTTGATATTATTTTCTTCTGGGTTGCACGCATGATCATGATGACCATGCACTTTATCAAAGATGAAGATGGCAAGCCTCAGGTGCCGTTTAAAACCGTGTATGTCACTGGCTTAATTCGCGATGAAGCCGGACAAAAAATGTCGAAGTCTAAAGGCAATGTTTTAGATCCACTGGATATGATTGACGGTATTGATCTTGATAGCCTGCTTGCTAAGCGCACCGGCAATATGATGCAGCCTCAACTTGCGGAAAAAATCGGTAAACGTACACAAAAAGAGTTTCCCGACGGCATTACAGAACATGGCACTGACGCCCTGCGTTTCACTTTAGCCGCACTCGCATCTACAGGCCGCGATATCAATTGGGATATGAAGCGGCTGGAAGGCTATCGCAATTTCTGTAATAAACTATGGAATGCGTCTCGCTATGTACTTAGCAATACTGAGCATTTTGATTGCGATCAAAGCAATCATGGTAATTATCAGCTTAGCATCGCTGATCAATGGATTTTAAGCTGTTTGCAGCGTTGCCAAGAAACCGTTAACGATGCCTTTAACAATTATCGCTTCGATTTAGCCAGTCAGGCATTGTATGAATTTGTTTGGAATGAGTATTGTGACTGGTATATTGAATTATCTAAGCCTGTATTTTGGGACGAAAACACTAGCGAACAACAGCTTATAGGCACTCGCCGCACCCTGATTCGCGTATTAGAGAGCATTCTGCGACTTGCTCACCCTATCATGCCTTTCATCACAGAAAGTATCTGGCAACAGCTCAAACCTCTTGCCGGCAAGGATGGTGAAACCATTATGCTTGAACCATATCCGGAAACCGATCAGGCATTAATCATACCGGATGCAGAAGATGCGGTTGAGTGGATTAAGGGCGTGATTGTCAGTGTTCGCAATATACGCGGCGAACTTGGCATCTCACCAGCTACAGCCCTACCCTTATATTTTAAAAACGGCTCAGCGCAAGATAAAAGCAGATTATCTGAGCATCAAGCATTACTCATTAAACTAGCTAAGCTTGTCAATATCACCTGGCTGTCAGAGAATGATGAAGCCCCACTAGCATCGACACAGTTAGTCGGTGATTTACAAGTGTTAGTGCCCTTAGCTGGATTTATAGACACCAATGCAGAGATTCAGCGCCTAGAAAAAGAAATAGCCAAGCTAGATAAGGACATATCTCGCGTTTCTGCAAAGCTAAGCAATCAAAAGTTTATCGCGAATGCACCAGCTGAGGTAGTTGCGAAAGAACAGGCTAAGATGAACGAACAAACCCTTGCACAGCAAAACCTTACGCAACAAATAGAAAAACTCAAAGCTTTATAGCAAAGCTGATTTTTAGCCTTTTGGCCAAGAAAGCCTCGAGGTTCTTGGCTGGTTGCTATAATAATAGCAGCTTGGTTATTTCGATCGGCTTTGCATGCATCTAGCCATATCAAAGGGCAATATCAAAGAGCAATATTAAAAGGCAACTCAAAGGATAAGTATTAACGGATCGATATTAACGCATCAGAATTAACAAAATCCCTTACAGAAAAGCTGCGCCAAAGACACCACTCGAGTCGCCTAAAGAAGCCTGTCTAACTTTTGTTTTTGAATCACTAGAAAAAATATATTTTCCAAGCAACTGCTCTACTCGCTCTGCCAATCCCGCAATATTCGATAAGCCGCCGCCTAAGACGATAACATCAGGGTCAACAATATTGACTACCGTGCTTAGGGCTGACGCAAGCACCTC
>JABSRR010000018.1 GCA_013215025.1 Pseudomonadales bacterium | reverse complement strand
TGGCGATATATGCCTAGATTTTGCCGATCTTTATTAGGCCCACGGGTAATGACGAGTGGCCAAGTCACTAAAGGCCCGGCATCGCCAGGCCAGCAAGTTTGAATAGGTAGTTGGCTCAAATCAACAGCATCATCGCGTAAGATGATTTCTTGACAAGGGGCCTTTTTAATTACCTTAGGGCCCATATTCATGACTTGTTTGAAGATGGGAAGCTTTGCAAAAGCATCGCGCATGCTTTTTGGTGGTTCGGGCTGGCGTAAAAACGCCAGTAATTCGCCAATTTCTCTGAGTGCTTGAATATTGTCAGCGCCCATGCCAAGTGCGACTCTGTGCTCAGTGCCAAACAAATTGCACAGCACTGGCATGTTATATCCCTTAGGGTTTTCAAACAGTAATGCAGGGCCGCCTGCACGCAGCGTTCTATCGCTGATTTCGGTCATTTCGAGATTTGGGTCAATCTCGCGGCTAATCCGAACAAGTTCACCCTGCTGCTCAAGACTGAGAATAAAGTCTCTAAGATCTTTATATTTCATGCTTTAGCAATTATTTGCGGCGCATAGAGTCAAAGAAGTCATCATTGGTTTTGGTGGTTTTTAATTTATCGATGAGGAACTCTGTGGCGGGCGTATCTTCCATCTCGTGCAGCAGTTTGCGTAAAATCCACATCCGTTGCAGCTCGTCTTCGCTGGTGAGAAGATCTTCTCTTCGCGTGCCAGAACGTCGAACATTAATTGCAGGGTAGACACGTTTCTCAGCGATGCGGCGGTCTAGATGTAGTTCTTGGTTACCGGTGCCCTTGAACTCTTCGTAGATAACCTCATCCATTTTAGAGCCGGTATCAATCAGAGCTGTGGCAATAATGGTTAAACTGCCGCCTTCTTCAATGTTTCTGGCGGCACCGAAGAAACGTTTTGGTCGCTCTAGCGCGTGCGCATCAACACCGCCGGTAAGCACTTTGCCCGAGCTTGGTTGTACCGTATTGTATGCGCGCGCAAGTCGAGTGATCGAATCGAGTAAAATAACAACGTCTTTTTTATGCTCGACTAAACGCTTGGCTTTATTTAATACCATTTCGGCAACTTGTACATGTCTTGCCGGAGGTTCGTCAAAAGTTGAGGCTACCACTTCTGCGGCTCTCACCGAGCGCTCCATTTCCGTTACTTCCTCAGGTCGCTCGTCAATCAGTAGTACGATGACATAGCATTCGGGATTGTTACGAATAATCGCGCCTGCCATATGTTGTAGCATTAGCGTCTTACCTGCCTTTGGTGGCGCTACAATCAAGCCGCGTTGGCCCTTACCTATCGGAGCAGTTAGGTCAATAATACGACCGGTTAAATCTTCAGTAGAGCCGTTACCTGCTTCAAGCGTCAGGCGATCTTGCGGGAATAAGGGTGTTAGGTTTTCGAATAACACCTTATTTTTGGAATTCTCAGGTTGATCAAAGTTGATTTCGTTAACTTTTAAAAGCGCAAAGTAGCGCTCCTGATCTTTTGGGGGGCGAATTTTTCCCGAAATACTATCGCCGGTGCGGAGATTAAAGCGGCGTATCTGGCTGGGCGATACATAAATGTCATCAGGACCAGCAAGGTAAGAGCCTTTCGCTGAGCGTAAAAAACCAAAGCCATCCTGAAGAATTTCTAGAACGCCGTCGCCGTATATGTCTTCGCCGCTTTTAGCATGTTTTTTTAAGATAGAAAAAATAACATCTTGTTTTCTTGATCGAGCAAGATGATCCATGCCCATGTCTTTAGCGATGTTCAGTAATTCATTAATGGATTTGCTTTTAAGGTCAGTCAGATTCATAAGTATTTTATTGATAGTGTTGACGACTAAGCGGGGAGCTCAGCGAGAGGTTATGCAAAGAGAGGTGTACGAAAAAAGTGAGAAAAATGATCAGATGTTGTAATAATATAGTAAAAATAAAGCATTGAGCAAGCGTATTTTATGCTCAATGCTTTTGAGAAGAGGCTAGATGTTAGCGTTTACGAAATCTAGCAGTTGAGCCTTTGATAGTGCACCAACTTTCTGTGCAGCTTGTTCACCTTTCTTATATATGATTAAGGTTGGTATGCCGCGAATACCAAATTTAGCCGGTGTATCGGTGTTTGCATCCACATCCATTTTGGTGATCTTGATTTTATCACTATATTCATCGGCGACTTCTGACAGTACTGGTGCGATCATTTTGCAAGGGCCGCACCACTCTGCCCAAAAGTCTACCAGCACTGGCTTGTCACTAGATAACACTTCGCTTTCAAAGCTGTCGTCGGTAACATGGATAATTTTATCGCTCATCGTTTACTCCGTAGGATTTTGTCGATTTCTTCTCGATTTAAAAAGATTTCTAGTTGAATATATGGGCAGCTTTGATTTATTCAAGCTTTATTTAAAGACAATCACAAATAATAAAAAAATTTATGGCATCACAACAAGTCTCACAAAAAGGTATGGATTGGTTAGTTTCCGGCAGAGGGTATGCAATTATCATGGTATATATTGGCCATGTTTTACTTGCATATTATTCTGTTGGGCTAACAGAGCCGATGACTGTTGGCCGAATGCTGCAAGTTGGAGTCATTCCATTTTTTATTGTGCTGAGCGGCGCATTTTACAGTAGTTCACAACTAGGCTTTCTTGCATACTTTCGGTTTAAGCTATTACAGCGTTATTTGCCAGTGCTATTTTTTGGGCTGTTGGTGATACCGATTTATGCTCTGCTTAACCAAAGAATGTTCAACGAAGCATTAAATTTATCACCACTGTATCTGCTTGGTATCCCCTCAGCCAATTGGCCTACCTGGTTTTTAATTGCATTAATGGTTTCTGAGCTCTGTTTTTATGGGATTATTAAGCGCTGTAAAAATAAAACAATACTAGCTCTTTTAGCCTTAGCGTTGTTTTTTCTAGGCTGCTTTTATAATGCATTTAAAAATAGTCAGGGCGGTTGGGTATTTTATCTGGGCATGGTGTGGTCGGTCGGTGCGGTGCCCTTTTTCCTATCATGTATGATATTGGGGCGCTTATGTAGAAGGCATATCCTCAAGCTAAGAAAGCTTGAAACATGGCGGGCTTGCTTGTTTTTGTTAGCCTCAATTTTTATATTGGCCATTTTTAGTCATATCAATGATCGTTTCGCACGACCTGAAAAAGAGGGCATTTTTCGTTTCATAACCGATGAAATGGTGGTGATATTTATCGGTCAATATGGCAATGCCGTTTACTTTTTGTTGGCAAGTTTAGCGGGTATAGCTTTTTGCTTTTATATGGCAAGAGTATTGCCCGTAACGAGGCTGACTGTGTGGATTGGTGATAAGAGTTTGCTGTTATTCTGCCTGAATGGTGCCTTTCATCATGCAGTTAACCCATTGTTGGCCAAAAACTTTCCTATACCAGCCAATACTTGGTACTGGGGGCTAAGCTATGCGGTCGTAATTGCTTTAATATCATTGCTGATTTTGGTACCGGTCGTTGCTGTGCTTGAAAAAACATTACCACAACTATTGGGTAGGCCTATGCTAAAAGGACCACTGCTGCCCGCGCTATATAAAGCAGAAAAAACTCAAATCAATTAAGCAGCTGCATACGCAGATATTTGCCTAGTGTTGAATGATCTGCGCTGACTCAAATTGTTGGCCGATCAATGCCGCATGCGAATCATGCAGCTCGGCAATTAATTCGTCTTCAAGCGAGAAACGCTTTGAGATAGCCTCACCCAATGTTGAGAGCTCGTCTTTGAGGCGGCTGAGCGATGCCGCGCAATGCTGCTCTGTATCGTAAATTTCATGGAAGTTAAGCGCGATATCGGTGGTCTCGGTAATGGCTGGATACACTTTTCTGACCAATGCGGCACTATTATCGTTAAATGCCTCGGCCTCCTTCAGGAGTTGGTCATAAACTTCAAAATGTCCTGCTGAAATATAGTCAATCAAAAGTTGGCAGAATTGTTGTAACTTTTTAATTGAAACCCCTGACAGGTCATCGGTTTGACTGATACCAGAGACCGAGCAATATGACACTACCAGTTCTTGTCTAGCCTCCAGCCATTGGTTGATAATTTTTTGCACACCGGCAAAGCGGTCTTCTTTATTGCTACATTGTTCTAACATATCGCACTCCTTAGTCTTGCGACATACCAATTAAATATTGGGTGCGTAATTTATTATTTAGTGACTCATTTACGGCAATCCTTTGCTAGTTTGCGCAAATAACAAGGCTGTAACAATAGCGGAATTTGGTTAACTATGTGAGATTTATCTCACGGGTTCTTAATAAGTTTGACTGTGAAAACCAAGGCTAAGCCGATGAATGCTAGCAATGACCAGTCGGGGATGTTTAAGCCCAAAAAAGACCACACTTTTTCTGCGCAATCGCCAGTGCCTTTGAGTAAGATGCTAATCGCTTCGCTGAGTGGGAAACGATCAATAATAAATTCAAAGCTTGGGCCGCAGGCTGGAATTTGATCTTCTGGCAAGGATTGAAGCCAAATTTGCCTACCTGCGACTGCAGCGCCAAGCAGGGCAAAGATGCCACCAAAAGCTGCCCAGAAATGTTGGATAAACTGTGACTTAGGCGATATTAAGGCTGCCAAGCTTATAATCGCAACCGCATAAAAAGCAATACGCTGGGTCATGCAAAGCGGGCAAGGCTCGAGGTCTTTGACGTATTGCAGATAGTAGCCAAAGCCCAATAACAAGCTAGGTATAACTAAACTTATTAGATTTAATTGGGTGTAGCTAATGCCGGCGAGACGAAGTTTATTGGTATTGGGCATAGAATTCTCTCAAATACTGATCGAAGGGTTTTTGCTCTGCGGCTTCGATAGTTTTTTGTTGTGCATGTGAGTTTAGCGCTAACTCAATAAATTTTTGTTGATTGTTAGGGTCAGCTGGCTGAGAAAGGAAGTATTGCTGCCATTTTTTCGACTGCATTAAGCCAAAATCTAAAAAGCTTTGCTGCTGTTCTTGCATGGTATGGAGCACTTTAGCAGAAGGAGTTAGTTCGGGATGTTGTACCTTTAGCATCTGCTTGTTAACGCTAATATTATAGTCACTATTGGCTCGAAGAGAGTCGAGTACTAGGGCTAACTCGCGAATGCTATGCAGCTGTTGCTGACACCACTGGCTAAAGTTGACCGGTTTGCCATCAACCATAATGTCTAAGTTGGGTCGCCGCCCCTCAGTGACGACGCGCTTAAGATTGTCGCTGTGTTCCTGACACTGTTGTGGCGAAACTTCAGGGCTATCGCTGAGCAGGCAGAATAATAATAAAAGATCTAAAAAGCGTAGACAGTGTTCGTCAATGCCTAACGGTTTAAACGGGTTGACGTCGATACAGCGAATCTCAATATACTCAACACCGCCTCGCGCTAGGGCGTTCAGTGGTGCTTCACCGCTAGCAGCTACTCGCTTTGGCCGAATGATGGAGTAAAACTCATTCTCAATTTGCAATAAAGCATTGTTCAACTGTTGATATTGTTGATGCTGGTCTTTGAGGCCGATCTTTTCATAGTCGGCGTAGCTAGTATTAATGCCGCGTTTTAGCGTGCTAATGTAGCTTTCGAGGTTGTTATAGCATACGAATAGCGCTTCTTGTGCAGTAGATTGATAGCCTAAGTCGCTCATGCGCAGTGATGTTGCATAAGGGTTAAAACAAGTTTCAGCATCGTATTGCTGAAGTTGATGCGATTGTCCTTGTAAAAAGCTTTTGCTGAGCGCTGGAGAGGCGCCAAACAGATAAACAAACAGCGGTGCCAAACGGCGGAAGTTTCTTATCAAGCCAAAATATTTTTCCGTTTTGAACTGGTCCAGTGGGCGGTCACTGTTTTGCATGCTGTAAAAATTTGCCCAAAATTTTTCAGATAAAGAAAAGTTATAGTGCACACCTGCAATCGTTTGCATCATTCTGCTGTAGCGCACGCCAAGTCCGAGGCGATAGATTTTTTTCATCTTTGCCACATTCGAGCTGCCATAGTGCGCAACGGGGATGGCTTGTTCTCTAACAAGTGCACAGGGCATCGAGTTTGTCCAGATCAACTCGTCCTGTTTTGCCAAGGTTTGATAGCTATAGCTGTGTACATCGGCCAAAGCATGCAGGGTCTCGCCGATGGATTGATGCACGGGGGTAATAAACTCAAGCAAAGCTTCAGAGTAATCGGTAGTTATCTTTGGGTGGCAGAGCGCTGAGCCTAAATGAAAGGGGTGGTCAGTCATGGCGAGCTGACCTTGCGGGTTTATGCGTAAACTCTCTTTTTCGATGCCGCGCTGTAGTCTGGTTAATGACTGTAATAGCGCAGGGTTTTGCTTAATCGTCGATAAGTGTTGCTGAAAAGTGTGATCGGCCTCAGGTCGCATGGCTGCCCGCTTTTGTGATTAAAAATAGTCTCAATTGTACACGCTTAGCTGTGGAAAGCATGTCGTGCAAAGGATAAACTTAGCAAAAATTTGATCATTACCGTCATACCTACACTATCAGGATAATTATGCTGGACTTAAGTGCCGAAGGCATTGAGCAATTTTCACTCAAAGAATACACCGAAAAAGCTTATTTAGACTATTCCATGTACGTGATTTTAGATCGTGCCCTGCCACATGTGGGGGATGGTTTAAAGCCGGTGCAGCGTCGAATTATTTATGCCATGAGTGAGTTGGGTTTAAAAGCGACCAGTAAACACAAAAAGTCAGCGCGAACGGTGGGTGATGTGATCGGTAAATTTCACCCACATGGCGATAGTGCGGCTTACGAGGCGATGGTGCTGATGGCTCAGCCTTTCTCCTATCGTTACCCGCTGGTCGATGGGCAGGGTAACTGGGGATCACCGGATGACCCAAAGTCATTTGCAGCAATGCGTTACACCGAGTCAAGGCTAGCCGCCTATGCTGATGCATTACTCAGCGAGTTGGGTCAGGGCACGGTTGACTGGCAAGCCAACTTTGATGGCACTATAGATGAGCCCGTAGTATTGCCAGCCAGAGTGCCCAATGTGTTATTGAATGGCACTACAGGTATTGCTGTAGGTATGGCTACTGACGTGCCGCCGCATAATCTCATTGAACTGGTTGATGCCTGTATACATCTTTTAGAAAAGCCGAAAGCCTCGCTGGATGATGTCATGCAATTTATTCAGGGGCCTGATTTCCCTACTGCGGCGGAAATCATCTCTAGCCAAGCTGATATTGCGCAGATCTATACGACTGGCCGCGGCTCTATAAAAATGCGATCAGTATTCGAGCAAGAAGGTAACGANATTATNATTACTCAGCTGCCGCATCAGGTCTCCGGATCAAAAATCTTGGAGCAAGTTGCCGCGCAAATGCAGGCTAAAAAGCTGCCTATGGTGTCAGATCTACGCGATGAGTCTGACCATGAAAACCCCACCCGTTTAGTGATAGAGCAGCGCTCCAATCGTGTCGATACCGAAGCGTTAATGAGTCATTTGTTTGCCTCAACCGATCTTGAAAGAAACTACCGGGTGAATTTAAACCTGATCGGAATTGATGGGCGCCCGGGCGTTAAAAGCTTGATTGAGATTTTAAAAGAGTGGTTAAGCTTTCGTATCGCGACCACGCGTCGTAGGCTTAATTACCGCTTAGATAAAATTAATCATCGACTGCATTTATTAGAAGGGCGGCTTATCGCCTTTTTGAATCTTGATGAAGTGATTCGAATTATTCGTGAAGAAGAGAAGCCGAAGCGCGAGTTGATCACGCGCTTTGCCCTTACAGAGACCCAGGCAGAGTATATTTTAGAAACGCGTTTGCGTCAGTTAGCCCGCTTGGAAGAAATGCAGATCAAAGCAGAGCAAGCCGAGCTTGCAACAGAAAAAGCTGGCCTAGAGCTGACTTTATCTTCAGATGCTAGATTAAAAACCTTGGTAAAAAAAGAGCTTCGAGCTGTTGCGGAAGAGTTTGGCGATGCGCGCCGCTCGCCGATTGTGGTGCGCGGCGAGGCCAAAGCGCTCAGCGAATCGGATCTGTTAAGTTCTGAGCCCGTGACTATCGTGATGAGCGAGAAAGGCTGGATCCGCTCGGCGAAAGGCCACGATATTGATGCGGAAAATCTTAGCTATAAGTCAGGCGATAGCTATCATTTTTCAGTCAAAGGCAAGTCTAATCAGTCGGTAGTAATTTTAGACTCTACCGGCCGAAGCTACGCAATTGCTGCGCATAGCCTACCTTCCGCCAGGGGGCAGGGTGAGCCGCTAACGGGTCGTATCAAGGCGCCGTCTGGTGCAGCGTTTGTGGGCGGCATGATGGGCGCAGAGGATGATATTTATTTATTGTCGACCGATGCAGGTTATGGATTTTTTGCCAAGCTAGGCGATCTTATGACCAAGAATAAAGCCGGCAAAGCCACCGTTAGCGTGCCAAAGGGGGCGCAAGTGCTAACGCCACAGGCGGTACCAGCGATTGAGGGCCAGTTTGTTGCTGCTGTCTCAAGTGAAGGGCGCTTGCTGGTTTTTGCGGCCAGTGATTTGCCAGAGTTGGCAAAGGGTAAAGGAAATAAAATCATTAACATTCCTTCGGCAAGAGTACAGACCAGAGAAGAGTGTATGCTGGCAGCGGTGAGCTTTTCAGAGCGAGACGCGCTGATTTTATTCGCAGGTAAGCGCCATATAAAACTAAAAATGGCAGACCTTGAGCATTATCTGGGTGAGCGTGGGCGTCGTGGCAATAAGCTGCCTAGAGGATTCCAAAAAGTCGATGCTGTCAAAGTTGAGCGCAAAGCTGACTGATATAAGAATACTGTTGTGAAGAATATATTACTTATTAGCATCAATGGTGATGACAAAATAGGCATCATGTCATTGATTATGGCTGAATTAGAGAAATGTGAAGCCAATGTGTTAGATATTGGGCAGGCATTAATTCATGAGCAGCTTGCCTTGGGCATCTTGGTGGAAGTGGTAACAGCGCCATCGACCGAGGCGGTGTTGCAAGATACGATGGCCAAAATCGAGGCGAAAGGTTTTGGTATTAAGATTGAACCGGTGAATGCTGAACAATATGAGCATTGGTTGGCAGGGAAGAATAAGTCACGTTTTTCGATCACTTTGTTGGCGCGGCGTATCTCGGCGCATCATCTTGCTGGCGTGACCCAAATACTGCATCAGTTTGAATTAAATATCGATAAAATGGAGCGGCTTTCTGGTCGAGTGCCTTTTGATGATGTTGATTCACAAAATGCTAAGGCCTGTGTTGAATTTTTAGTCAGCGCACGAAATGAGCAAGCGGTTGCTGATGGCGAAAAAATTCGTGATGCGTTTTTTCAGCTTGCTTCTGAAATCGATGCTGACATCGCGTTTCAAGAAGACAACCTCTTTCGCCGCACAAGACGCTTGGTGTGTTTTGATATGGATTCAACGCTGATTGAGGCTGAAGTTATCGATGAGCTGGCTAAGGCCGCCGGCGTTGGCGAACAAGTTGCCGACATTACTGAGCGAGCCATGCGCGGTGAATTAGACTTTGCTGCCAGTTTTACAGAACGATTGGCGCTGCTCGAGGGCTTAGACGAGTCGGTTCTAGAGCAGATTGCAAATGGCCTCAAGCTCACTGAGGGCTGCGAAAAGTTGATTGCAACGCTAAGACGCTATGGATTTAAAACCGCTATTTTGTCTGGCGGTTTCACCTATTTCGGCGATTATTTGCGCGACAAGCTAGGTTTTGATTATGTGTATGCTAATCAGTTAGACATTCAACATGGCAAGCTTACCGGTCAGGTCAAAGGAGTGATTATTGACGGCGCTGAAAAAGCCAGATTATTAACCGATATTGCCAATCGAGAGGGTATCGAGCTGCAGCAGGTTGTGGCGGTGGGCGACGGTGCTAATGACTTGCCGATGCTATCAAAAGCGGGCTTAGGCATTGCGTTTAGAGCTAAGCCACTGGTGAAAGAGCAGGCCGAGCATGCAATTTCTACGCTTGGCTTGGATGGTATTTTATATTTGATGGGTTATCGAGATCGTGAGATTTAACTCAGTTAATCAATGAATACTGTTTCTTTAGTCTTGCTTGATTATAAATAATACTCTGACATTTTCAGTCAATTGCTGTGCATCAATATAGCCAATAGTATTAGGTTTATCTAAGACATGTTGGATAACGTCTGCTGATGAGGTCAACTCTCTGGGTGGGCGACTGCGTGAGGTAAAAATCATGCGTGCCCAGTAGGTGCGAAGATTCGCCTCAGTTTTCCCCAAAACACTTTTATCAAATTGTAGTCGCTGAGCGTTACTGTAGGGTAGGTTGACAGGTTGCAATGCGAGTACAGATTTATCCTCTAAATGCTGAGCTTTGCCTAGGTAAAGCATCTTTATGTCTCTCTGACTTAAGTCGCTGGTAAATTCCTTGTTGGCAATTATCGCAAGGTCGGCAAGCACCTGACTTGGCAAAAATAAGAGCAAGGTAATAACCCGGTAAGGCTTACACTTAAGCAGAATGTTTTTCACTATACGGTTAGCCTGCTGCATCAAAATACCACGTCAATGCCAGCTCTAGCACCCTTTGGATAGTTGGTGCCGACCTCCGGATACCTTTGTTTTTCCCACCAATACTCGAATTTTAATGCAGCATTGCCCTGAAAGTCATAGCGAAGATTCAGTTTGTTAGAATAAATTTTAGACGGTTGAAAGGTTTCACCTATCGTTTTGGTTGCTGCAATGCTGCTGTTGATAAGCTGCTGGGTTGTTGCATCGCTTGCGGTTGGAAGTTTTTCGATGCTCGCCCAAGCGGTGTCATCGATAATATTGTCGTCAATGCCAAAGGTGTAGCTAATGCTTAGCTTTGAGTTAATTTGCCAGCCCAGCATAGCGTATCCTGAGTAGACTTCAGGAATCACAAGTGCATGTTTAATCGATGCGTGCGTAACTTCAGTATTGAAAAAATACTGTCTTCCAGTGTAGGCAAGCCCGAGGGAAATATACTCACCTCGATCTCTTTTCCAGGCAATATCTTCAGTAATATCAACGTTTTGATCAATGTTTTGCTGCGCTGCGCTATTGGTTTGATCAATCAACTGCCAGTAGGTCAAGCCATCTGCTGTGATGGGCTCGTTGAGATAAGAGACCGTTCTGAGGTCGGTGCTGGTATTGGCAGTAAAATAGACCCCACGAATAGTTAGGGCGTTATAGATGCTGGAAAAAGACAAGCCCCAGGCGTTATTGAGCTTAAGTTCTGTATCAATGCCGTTAGTGGTTAGCTGGTCTTCGGTGCTGCCATACCAAAAAGTAAACTCATTTTCCCAGTCGCCGAAAAGCCGGTTGTAGCGCAATCTAACGCTTTCGATAGATTGAAAGGGATAGTCATTGGTGTTGTAAATTTCTGCAGGCGCCTGAATCCACTGATAGGCATAGCCAACATCTAGATATTCAGAATACATGAATAAAGGTGTTCTGATTCTGCCGGCAGAAATAAAAATATGCTGCGTCAGCGCATATTCTAAATACATCCAATCAAAGTCAGGCTGGTAGTTCTCATCACCTCGCGCAACCATTTGTGCGGTGAAATTTAGCCGATCACCAAGTTCATAGCCGAGTCTTAGGCCTAAAACATTATAACTTTGCCAATCAGTATTATTGTCGAGTTGTCTGAAATCATTGATGCTGCGTTCGAGGTTTTTTGTGATGGGCTCAGCCACGGCAATGCTTGCAAAGCCGTCTATGCTGACTCGGCTGTTTGCAAGATCAAGCTCCAATCCTTGAGCAAATGAAGTATCGTACATTAAGAGGCCAGTCAGCATACATGTCATGCCAACTAAAAAAGGCTTTATCATCCAGTTCCCTGATAGTGTTCTAAGTGGTCTATCTGACGCAAGATAAATTGTATGATGAAGATTTTAGGATTGCGAGAGTAAATCGGAATTATTGTTGTGATGAACGCATCAATTTATTGATTGCCCAGTCGATATGCTCAATCAGCATGGCGTTATCGGTCTCTCTGCGGCGCTTGCGAAGCGCGTCAATAGCGTTGGGGTTGTCACTGTTGCCGAGGCCAATCGCCAGGTTTCTTTGCCAGCGAATATAACCAATACGCCGAATGGCTGAGCCTTCGGTACGTTTTAAAAACGTTTCTTCATTCCATTGAAATAGCTCCAGCAGGCTGCTGTCATCGAGTCCATGTCGAGGTTTGAATTCTGCAACCGGGCTGCTTGGTGAGAATTTATTCCATGGACACACTAATTGGCAGTCATCACAGCCAAATACGCGGTTGCCAATACCATCGCGCAGATCGTCTGGTATTGCGGTTTTTAGTTCAATCGTCAAGTAGGAAATACAGCGTCTGCTGTCTAAGATATTGGCGCCAACAAAAGCATTGGTAGGGCAGCTGGTTAAACAGCTGGTGCAGCTGCCGCAGTGTGTCTGTGGCTCAACTTTGTCGAGTGGTATCTTAAGATTCGTTAAAATTTCGCCAAGAAAAAACCATGATCCAGCTTGTGGATTAATCAACATGGTGTTTTTGCCTATCCAGCCTAAACCTGCCTTTTCAGCTAGCGCGCGCTCAAGCACTGGAGCACTGTCAACAAACGCGCGTTGATTTAAATTGAGTTCGGCAAAAGCTTCAATTTTGTTGGCAATCGCTGCCAAACGTTTACGCATTAATTTGTGATAATCTTTGCCAAGCGCATAGCGGGCAATATAGGCCTGATCTTTATTACTTAGCTGTTCAAGCAGAGTTTCGCTGTCGTGGCGATACTCCATACGAAACGAAATAGCGGTTAAGGCATCCTGCTGCAGTTTGCTCGGTTCAGCACGAAGCTCATGGTTGCGCTGCATGAACGACATCTCACCGTGATAATCCTTGCTCAGCCATTGATTAAGCCGTTCGATATGTGCTGAGGTGTCCGTATCGGAAAAACCAACCGCGGCAAAACCGGCGTCTTGAGCCCATTGCTGAATAAGTGATTTGAGGGTAGCAAGCTTTGTGCTTGAGATATTCGCTGACATAACTGCAATGATAATCGTTTTGACGTAAGATGGCTGTATTCAACGATAAAAATGCTCGAGTATCAGGGTGTCAAAGGTGCAACAACAGAGCTTCGGTCCATTTCAGCAGTCTACCATGTTGCGTTTTGCTGCCGAGTTGGCAGCGCGTTTACCACAGCAGGTAGTGCTCTATCTAGAGGGCGATCTTGGAGCAGGCAAAACGACGTTTTCTCGTGGGCTGATTCAGGCCTGGGGTCATCGCAGCGCAGTGAAAAGCCCAACCTTTACCTTAGTTGAGCCCTATGTTTTAGCCTCAAGAACCGTTTATCACTTTGATTTATATCGTTTAGCTAGCCCAGATGAGCTTGAATTTATTGGCGCAAGTGAATACTTTGCATCCTCAAGCACCAGCATCATCGAGTGGCCATCCTGCGGCGCTGGCTTTATCCCTGACGCAGATGTGAACATTAGGATATCTCGATTTAGCAGTGACGCTCGCCAGGTCAGTTTGTCTTCATCGCTTGGCGAAAACATACTCAATTTAGATGACTTGACAGCTTGGGCTGAAACACAGCACACTGCCGGATGACCTTTACTAATGCTGCTAATACTAGGTTCATGATAACGTTGACTCACTTTGATAAGCCTGTGAGATTTAGACTTTGCTTAATGCTTATGGGTCTGTTGCTGCTGCCAGTCCAGTCCTTTGCGGCCGCGAAGATTTATGAACTTAGGGTATGGCGTTCGCCAGATAAGACCCGGTTAGTATTTGATATCGATAAAGCGGTCACCCATAAGGTATTTAGCTTAGCAAACCCCGATCGGGTCGTGGTTGATATCCCTAATGCAAAATTTTCGAGTGACCCAGCGGCGGTTGATTTGTCGAAAACCCCGGTCAGTCAGTTGCGCCACGCCAGTAAGCAAAATGGGGATTTAAGGGTAGTATTTGACCTGTCGCAAGCTGTTAAGGTGCGAAGCTTCTTTTTGCCTAAAAATGCTGTCAGTCATGATCGTTTAGTGATCGACTTATTTGATAGCCAGCAAGCCGATAGCATATCTGCAACAGTTAAAAATGTTGATACGATTAAGTCTGAGCGCCGTGACCTGATTATTGCAATCGATGCAGGTCATGGCGGTGAAGATCCTGGTGCAATTGGGCCCAAGCGCTTATATGAAAAACATGTGGTGTTAAAAATAGCGAAGGCGCTTGAGGCAAAGTTTAAGCAAGAAAAAGGCTATAAGCCTGTGTTGATAAGNAAGGGGGATTACTATATCCCGCTGGCGAAGCGCAGAGAAATAGCCCGAAAGGCGAACGCAGATATGTTTATTTCGATTCATGCAGACGCCTTTACCAGCCCTAAGGCGAATGGCACGTCGGTATTTGCGTTATCATCTAAAGGTGCCACGTCAACATTTGCTCGGGTGTTAGCAAAGCGAGAGAACGACGCAGATTTAGTGGGGGGTGTCAGCCTTAATGATAAAGACCAGTTGCTGTCCTCAGTATTATTAGACTTATCAATGACGCATAAAATGCAGGCTAGCCTGGAGGTGGGTGAGCGTATCCTCGGGCATATGGGTAAGATTTCTAGGCTGCATTCAAAGCGCGTCGAGCAGGCGGCGTTTGCTGTACTTAAAACGCCAGATATACCTTCACTGCTGGTTGAAACCGGTTTTATTTCTAATCCAGGTGAGGCTAAAAAGCTATCGACGGTGAGCTACCGAAATAAAATGGCGGATGCCATCTTTAAGGGTGTACACAGTTGGTTTAAAGATAAAGCGCCGGAAGATTCTTATATTGCTCATCGCTACGCCAATCCATCGTCACAGTCGATTTATGTGGTTGAGGCAGGTGATACCTTGAGCGGCATTGCAGACAAGTATTCGGTTTCTATGGCGTCTATTCAGAAATATAATAAGTTGACCAAAACCTCGATCAGAGTGGGTCAGCGGCTTGAAATACCACCTGCAAATTAACAGCTAATTTATGTCTCGAATTCAAATATTAAGCCCTAGGTTGGCCAATCAGATCGCCGCTGGCGAGGTGGTTGAGCGGCCTGCTTCAGTGGTCAAAGAGCTTTTGGAAAATGCCCTAGATGCAGGCGCGTCTCAGATAGATATTGATATCGAAGCTGGCGGTAGCAAGCTGATTCGTGTGCGAGACAATGGCGTTGGCATTGATAAAGACGATTTAGCCCTCGCGCTGTCGCGTCATGCAACCAGCAAAATACGTTCTTTAGATGATCTTGAGGCGGTTGCGACGCTGGGTTTTCGTGGTGAGGCGCTGGCCTCGATTGCCTCGGTGTCGCGTCTTAAGCTTACCTCTTGTCGACAGGGAAGTGCTTGGCAAGCTGCTACAGAAGGGCGTGATATGCAGACCCAGCTCAAGCCTGCTGCGCACCCCCAAGGTAGCTCGCTTGAAGTAAAAGATTTGTTTTTCAATACCCCGGCTCGGCGTAAATTTTTGCGCACCGAAAAAACCGAGTTTAATCATTTACAAGATGTGGTTAAACGACAGGCGATGAGTCGCTTTGATGTCGGCTTTAGTCTAAAGCACAATGGCCGCGTTCTTTATCAGTTATCGCAAGCCTCGTCGCAGCATGAGCAAGAACGTCGCATCGCACAGTTATGTGGTAAAGCATTTATTGATAATGCGGTGTTTGTTGAGCGTGAGGTGGTAGGGCTAAAACTCAGCGGCTGGATTGGACTTCCTAGTTTTTCTCGTTCTCAGGCAGATCTGCAGTATTTCTTCGTCAACGGTCGCGTTATCAAAGATAGGCTGGTTGCGCATGCGGTAAAACAAGCTTATCGAGATGTGATGTACCATGATCGATATTCCGCCTTCGTGCTTTATCTTGAGCTTGATCCTGCCTCTGTTGATGTCAATGTGCATCCGACTAAGCATGAAGTGCGTTTTCGTGACGGCAGAACGGTGCATGATTTTTTATTTCGCGCTATCCATAAAGCGTTGGCGGATGTCAGGCCAGCCGACCAACTAGCTGATCAGCGTGTTGACACTGTGCCTCAGCTCGCCACTGCAGCAAATGAGCAGCAAGCGCTGACCGAGCAAGCGGCGATGTCGCTAGCACCGCAAGCCTCTCCTCAAGCGGCTATGGCGGCCTATAGCAAGCCAGCGGATAGCAATCAATCGGGATATGCCGTTACAGAAAGTTTGCAAGCCTACCAGCTGTTCAGCAGTCAGGTGCCGGCAACTGAGGCGCCAGAACACAATCAACAATCCGAGCAGCAAGACATTCCTCCCCTGGGTTTCGCAGTGGCGCAGCTAAAAGGTATCTTCATATTGGCAGAAAATGCGCATGGCTTAATTATTGTTGATATGCATGCCGCACATGAACGCATCACTTATGAAAGAATGAAACAGCAGCGCGCTGAACAAAATATCCAATCGCAGCCGCTATTAGTGCCAGAGTCGCTTGCGCTGAGCGAAAAAGAACTCGATTTTGCAGAGCAGTTTTCATCCATGTTTCGCTCACTGGGTATTGAAATCGAACGTATGGGGCCGGAGACCCTGTTGGTGCGTGCGGTGCCGACGGTGTTAAAGCCTAAAGATGTTGAACAGTTGATTCGCGATGTGCTCAGCGATTTAATGGTGCATGGCCAAAGTGATCGCATTGAGGCGGCGATTAATGAGGTTTTGGCTACGATGGCTTGTCATGCTTCAGTGCGGGCTAATCGTCAGTTAAGCAAAGAAGAAATGAATGCGCTATTGCGCGATATGGAGGCTACAGAGCGAAGCGGTCAATGCAACCATGGTCGTCCAACTTGGACAGCGCTTAACCTGGCAGAGCTTGATAAGCTTTTCTTGCGTGGGCGTTAGAGAGTTTTAAATAAGTGAGTGCTAAACAAAGGCCGTTGGCCGTTTGCATTATGGGGCCAACAGCCTCAGGTAAAACGCATCTGGCGATGCGACTGCAAGATGTCTTGAATGGAGAGATTGTTAGCGTCGATTCTGCGCTGATTTATAAGGGTATGGATATTGGCTCGGCTAAGCCCAGTGCGACAGAGTTAAAACGTTATCCACATCACCTGATTAATATTCGCGAGCCGAATCAAACATACAGTGCAGCTGAGTTTCGAAGCGATGCACTGCGTCTTATGGACGATATCAGTGCACGTGGTAAAACGCCCATTCTGGTAGGCGGCACGATGATGTATTTTCGTTTATTAATAGAGGGTATTAGCCACTTACCGCCGGCTTCGGCGACAATTCGTACAGAGATTGATAAGCTTGCTGCTGAGCATGGTTGGCCATATGTACATAAGATGCTGGCGCAGGTAGACCCTGAAGCGGCGGCTAGAATTCATGCTACGGATCCGCAACGGATTCAGCGTGCTTATGAAGTTTATCAGCTCACGGGGCGTTCATTAAGTGCCCTGCATGCCGAGCAAAAGCAGTCTGCTGATCAGCAGCTATCCCATCAACTGCTGCAGTTTGCCATTGCACCCGAGCAAAGGCGGGTGCTGCATCAGCGTATCGAGCGGCGTTTTTTACAAATGTGTGCCTCTGGTTTTGCTGATGAAGTGGCAGGCTTAATGGCTAGGGGGGATTTAAGCTTAGCGTTGCCAGCCATGCGCTGTGTTGGTTATCGGCAGATGTGGCAGTATTTAGATGGCGATTATGATTATCAAACCATGCTGGACAAAGGCGTGGCGGCAACCCGGCAACTAGCTAAGCGGCAGCTAACCTGGCTGCGCGGCTGGCAAGATTTAAATTGGCTGATAACGCATCAAGGCCAAGCTCAGTTATCAAATGATGAAAATGCTGAGGAAATTGTCGATCAGCTATTAAAAAGTGCTTTAGCTATAATAAATAAACAGTTGAATTATTAAGATTTATCAACTTTTGCTATGCTTTACGCAATAAATAACTATAGAATAGACTTTTAAATACAATTGTTTCATGTGTTTATCTTTGCAAAGGGTAAATACTCAAGGAGAGCATCATGTCAAAAGGGCAAACCTTACAAGACCCTTACTTAAATATTTTGCGCAAAGAGCGTGTGCCTGTGTCTATCTTCCTTGTCAACGGTATCAAGCTTCAGGGGCAAATCGAGTCATTTGATCAGTTTGTTATTCTGTTAAAAAACACTGTTAGTCAAATGGTCTATAAGCATGCAATCAGTACGGTTGTGCCATCACGCCCAATTCGTATGCCTGTCGCTGAAGACGAGTCAAAAGACGCCTAAGCCGCAATTAGTATAAAAAGCCCGCTAATTGCGGGCTTTTTTTTGCACTTTTTTTGTACTTCTGGCACTTATTTGTACTTTTTATGAATTACATTTTGCGATACATGTTCGCTTCTGGCGTATATCGGGCTAGGCTTAAGAGATTGAAATTTATAGTTATAAGGAACAGCTGTCTTGTTTTTTGAACGCGCCGACGCTGGTGAAAAGGCCGTGGTTGTCCACCTCGATTTGCACCTCAACAGCGATGATGATTTGGATGAATTTCTAGATCTCGCTTCGTCGGCGAATGTTGAAGTTGTCTCAGTTTTACGCGGCTCACGATCAGCACCAGATGCCGGCTTTTTTATCGGCAAAGGCAAACTGCAGGAGCTTTCGTCCCTAGTTTCTATGCATCAGGCAGATGTTGTGCTGTTTAACCATGCGCTAAGCCCCTCGCAGGAACGCAATTTAGAAGCTGAGGTAAAAGCCAGAGTCATTGACCGTACTGGCGTGATTTTGGATATTTTTGCCCAGCGCGCGCGCACGCATGAAGGTAAGCTGCAGGTTGAGCTGGCCCAATTGCAGCATGTGGCGACGCGTTTAATTCGCGGATGGACACACTTAGAGCGACAAAAAGGCGGCATTGGACTGCGTGGTCCAGGTGAAACACAGTTGGAAACCGATCGCCGATTATTAAGAGCAAGAATCAAAACCATTCAGTCGCGGCTGCAAAAAGTGCAAAAACAACGTGCTCAAGGCAGGCGTTCACGCCAGCGCGCTGACATTCCAACCTTGTCTATTGTTGGCTATACCAATGCCGGTAAATCCTCTCTGTTTAACGCGCTCACGACTTCTGAGGTATATGCGGCAGATCAGTTATTTGCGACCTTGGATCCAACTCTTCGGCGCTTAGAGTTGGATGATGTGGGGGCCGTGGTGTTAGCCGATACGGTTGGCTTTATAAAACAGCTGCCGCATAAGCTGGTCGATGCATTCAAGGCGACACTCGAAGAAACGGTAGAAGCAGATTTATTATTGCATGTGGTCGATTGCGCTGCTGAGGAGCGAGATACACATATGCTCGAGGTTGATCAGGTCTTGAAAGAGATTCATGCCGAACAAAAATCGCAATTGTTGGTGTTCAACAAGATTGATATTTTAGGCATTGAGCCCCGTATTGACTATGTTGATCAAGTACCTGCTCGCGTTTGGGTGTCAGCAAAAGACAATCGCGGTTTAAGCTTGCTAAAACAAGCCATCATTGAGCATATGTCGCCGGCCATATGGCAAGGTGATATTGTTTTGCCAGCAGATATGGCGGGCACGGTATATCAATTACAAGCTGCTTTGTTTGCGGCAAATGCCATTCGCGACGAATCTTATGATGAGCATGGCAATCTTTGCTTATCGCTGCGCATTGCTGAAGCTGAGCGTAAGCGATTGATTAAACAGTTTTCGCTCAATTGGTCAGAGCTTTCTGGGCAGCAAGAAGCCGAGAAAGAGCCTTGGGAATGATTAAGTTATTCTGTTAAAATCAGATAAATACGTTGTTTTATATAATTTTACAATAAGGAGCAGCCGATGGCCTGGAATGAGCCTGGCGGAAACGGTTCGAAAGATCCAAAAGACCCTTGGGGAAACGATCAGGGGCCACCTGATCTCGACGAGGCGTTTCGTAAATTCAAAGAAAAGTTTGCGGGTAAAGGGGGCGGCAATTCACGCAAGCCTAGCCCAGATCTACCTAAATTTTCCGGTAAACTGATTGCAGTTGCTTTAGTTATCCTTGCGGTTTTGTATACCGCTTCAGGTTTCTATACGGTTGATGAGCAAGAGCAGGCCGTGGTTTTGCGCTTTGGTAAATACAATGATACCCGTGGCCCAGGTTTGCATTTTAACCCGCCGCTGATCGATCGCGTATTAAAGCTCAATATTACCTCGCAACGTTCGCAACGTTTTAATGAGACCATGCTAACAGAAGACGAAAATATCGTTGACGTCAGCTTGTCGACACAGTACACCATTACTGACCCTGAAAAGTTTTTACTGCGTGTGCGTGACCCAGAAACATCACTCAAGCATGCGGCTGAGTCTGCCTTGAGGCATGTTATCGGTAGCGTTACCTTAGACCTTATTTTGACAGAAGGTAAAAAACAAATCTCGATTGATGTTCAGCAACGTTTGCAAAACTATCTTGACGACTACCAAACCGGAATTTTAGTTACTACGGTTAATATAGAAGACGCTCAGCCACCTGCTGAGGTGCAGGCTGCTTTTGACGATGTAATTCGTGCGAAAGAAGATGAGCAGCGTGTTAAGAACGAAGCTGAAACCTACAGCAACGGCATTATTCCTGAGGCACGTGGTTTGGCTAAGCGTCAGATTGAAGAGGCGACAGCCTATAAAGACCAAGTGATTGCCCGCGCCGAGGGTGAGGCGAATCGCTTCGAAGCCCTGCTTACCGAGTACCAAAAAGCGCCAGAAGTGACGCGTCAGCGACTTTATATTGACGCCATGCAGAAAGTATTGAATAACAGTTCAAAGGTGCTGGTGGATGTTGACGGCGGTAATATGATGTATTTACCGCTGGATAAAATACTGCAGCAGCGTAACGAAACCGGTGCCAATGTATCTAATTTCCGCTTTGACTCATCTGTGCCTGCAACTAGTTCTAGTCGCGGTATCAATGCTGGGCGGTCTAGCTTAAGGGAGTCTCGCTGATGCAAGCTAAATCTATGGTGGCGATACTCGCCGTATTCGTGACGCTTCTGGTGCTGTCCTCGACGCTGTTTGTTGTGCAAGAGACCGAACGTGCTGTAATGCTGAAATTTGGTGAAGTGGTTGATCCAGACGTGAAGCCAGGCCTGCATTGGAAGATTCCTGTTGTTAACAAGGTGCGCAAGTTTGATGCACGTATTCTAACCTTAGATGCCCGCCCCGAGCGTTATTTGACACTTGAGAAAAAGTCTCTAATTGTCGATTCCTATGCCAAATGGCGTGTCGCTGATGTAAATAAATATTACAAGGCAACTAGCGGTTTAGAACTGAAAACACAGGCTTTACTTGCTCAGCTCATAAATGATGGTTTGCGAAGCGAAGTTGGCCTGCGTGATATGCACGAGGTTGTGTCTGGAAAGCGTGACGAGCTGATGCAGGAATTAACTCGAAAAGTGAATGCCCAGGCTTTAGATGACTACGGTGTTGAGGTTGTGGATATTCGGGTTAAGAAAGTTGACTTGCCAACCGATGTTAGAGATTCGGTGTTTAACCGTATGAATACTGAGCGACAGCTCGAAGCTCGAAAGCATCGCTCAGAAGGTTTGGAAATTGCCGAAGGTATTCGCGCCGCCGCTGACCGTGAGAAAGTGGTGATTGAAGCCTCTGCTTACCGCGAAGCCGAACAGCTGCGTGGTGAGGGTGATGCGGTAGCCGCGGGTATTTATGCCTCGGCCTACAGCAAAGATGAAGAGTTTTACGCCTTTGTTCGCAGCCTAAAAGCTTACGAGCAAACTTTCGGCAACAAGTCAGATGTGATGTTGTTGAAGCCAGATAGCGACTTTTTTAAATATTTAAATCAGTCTGATCTTTCGAAATAAATTCGCTGCTCTCGAATTTCCTCTCGATTCCCGTTATAATGATTAAGCCGAGTAACTCTCGGCTTTTTTCTGCGAGTTCCTCGCAAATTTTTTAATGAATCATTAGACCCTGCTATGACGAAACATAATCGCTGGTTGCTGCCTGAAGGTGTTGAAGAAATATTGCCTAGCCAGGCTTGGCCTATACAGTTTTATCAGCAGGCAGCCTTAGCTTTATTTAGCAGCTGGGGTTATGACTTAGTTATACCGCCGTTGCTTGAGTATACCGATTCGCTATTGCTGGATCAGTCTGCAGATATGGATTTGCAAACCTTTAAGTTGGTCGACCAACTGTCGGGTCGAAGTATGGGGCTTAGAGCCGACATCACGCCGCAAACCTGCCGTATTGATGCGCACAGTCTGCAGCAAAATTCACCGCTACGCCTCTGCTATGCTGGCACGGTTGTGCATTGTTTGCCGAAGTCTCAGCTAGCATCACGTACCCCCATTGAAGTCGGTGCAGAGTTATTTGGCGTGTCTAGTTTAGATGCAGACTTAGAATCTATTCAGCTTATGCTGGCAGCGATTGGCTTAGCAGGTATTGCTGATCAGAATGTGCATTTAGATTTGGGGCATGTAAGGGTTTATCGTGGCTTAGTTGAGGCGGCCAATTTATCTGCTCAACAATCTGATGATTTATTTGATGCCTTTGATCGCAAAGCCTTATCTGAAATTGATCACATATTACAGGCGGCAAATGTTGAGGCTGAGCTAGCTGAAATGATCAAGGCTTTAGTCAATTTACACGGCGATGTGTCGATTTTAGAACAGGCGCTGTCACAGTTAGCGAAGGCGCCCGAATCTGTATGCTCAGCTATTATTGAACTGCAACAGCTCGCAGCGTCACTGCAACAGCAATCGCCCAATACGCCGCTATTTTTTGATCTCGCGGAACTTCGAGGCTTCACCTACCATACCGGTATTGTGTTCGCCGCCTATATTGATGGCCTTGGTCACAGCGTAGCTAATGGTGGCCGCTTCGATAATATGGGTGAAGTTTTTGGCCGCGGCAGGCCTGCCTCGGGCTTTAGTGTAAATGTTAAAGCCCTATTAAGTTTGGTGTCTAAGTCGCCTCAGCAAGAAGTAATTTTGGCGCCACCCTTGTCAACACATGATGCGGCTTTGCAGCAATTAATCGCAGAGCTGCGAAGCCAGCAGCATTGCGTGATTTGTGGTCAAAATGATATTGAAGAAGTGAAGGCCTCGCACATCATTGAGCGAGTAGACGATCAGTGGCTGGTTCAGCCGCTATCATCATAAAGTATTATCTAAGAGAAAAAGCAATGGGTAAAAATGTAGTCGTGCTTGGCACTCAATGGGGTGACGAGGGCAAAGGTAAAATTGTTGATTTGCTGACTGAACAAGCCAGTTTAGTGGCGCGTTACCAAGGTGGTCATAATGCAGGTCACACCTTGGTGATTAACGGTGAAAAAACCGTATTACACTTAATCCCTTCGGGTATTTTGCGCGCCGGCGTGCAGTGCATGATTGGTAATGGCGTAGTGCTCTCACCTGAAGCCTTATTAAAAGAGGTTGCAGAGCTTGAGGCGCGAAATGTCCCTGTGACTGAGCGTTTACGCATATCGCCATCTTGCCCACTGATTTTACCGGTGCATGTCGCATTGGATCAGGCGCGCGAAGCTGCTCGTGGTAATGATAAGATAGGCACCACCGGCCGCGGTATTGGCCCTGCCTATGAAGATAAGGTATCGCGCCGCGGACTGCGAGTAGGTGATTTACTTGATCAGCAGCTGTTTGCAGAAAAGCTTAAGGCACTGCTTGAATACCATAACTTCATGCTGACGAATTACTATAAGGCCGAGGCGGTAGATTTTGACAGCGTGCTCGCTGAAACACTGGCGCAGGCAGAAAAAATTAAGCCGATGATAATGGATGTCACTGCTGCATTACATCAGGCTCGTGAAGCGAAAGAAAATATCTTATTTGAAGGTGCGCAAGGCACCTTGTTGGATATCGATCTAGGTACATACCCGTATGTGACTTCATCAAATACCACGGCGGGTGGTGCTGCTACGGGTTCTGGCTTTGGTCCATTGTATCTCGATTATGTGTTGGGCATAACAAAAGCCTATACAACACGAGTGGGCTCAGGCCCGTTCCCGACCGAGCTTTTTGATGACGTGGGTGAGCACCTGGGGACCAAAGGGCATGAGTTTGGCGCAACTACCGGCCGTGAACGCCGCTGTGGTTGGTTTGATGCAGTTGCTGTTAAGCATGCGGTGCATATCAACTCGGTTACGGGCATTTGTCTTACCAAATTAGATGTGTTAGATGGCTTAGAAACAATTAAAGTATGCGTTGCTTATGAGTTGCCAGATGGCTCTCAGATTGACCATGCAGATGTTGCCTTGTTTGATCAGCTTAAGCCGGTATATGTTGAATTGCCCGGCTGGTCTGAAAATACATATGGTGCTAAGTCGTTAGATGATTTGCCGCAGAATGCATTAGATTATATTGCCTTTGTAGAAAAGCAAATTGGTGTGCCTGCTGACATTGTGTCCACTGGCCCCGACCGAGTTGAAACGATTATTCGACGCAGCCCTTTTTAATCAGTTGCGTTTATTAATTAATGACTAACAGCAGGCTATTGGCCTGCTGTTTTGTTTTTGGGCTCGATCATAAAAAGAAATTGCTGTTTGGTGCGCCCATTAACTGCTGGCCATAGCTTCGGCAAAGCTTGTCAGCTTCGTTCATGAAGTGTTGGGCGATCGCCATCATATCCTGTGTTAGTAGATTGACACGATTGTCATTAAATACTGCCCGTCCACCCGATTGACGCAATAGCTGCTGGCTAGCATCTAAACATTCCTGAACGCCACGGGTAGAGTCTTGAATACAGCTGGCGCGCAGGAGAATAGGAATAGCTTCGCCTCTGGCGATATAATCAAGCTGTTGGTCATAGCCGTGTTGCATTTTCAGTGCGGCGGTGGAAATGCGGTAATCTGCCTCAGCTGCAGCAGCTGAGGTTGCGGGCAGTTCGCCTGCCTTCTGGCCAGCACTGTTGACGCGCGCACTATTGAGCTCAACAAATGCGTCCAGTGCCCCCTGAGCTGCGCCAATTGCGGGTTGTGAAACCGCGCGGGTAAATACTTGGCCAAACGGAAGCTTATAAATCGGGTTTTTATTAATTGCTTGGCCCTCACCGACGCACATAAAGCCATCAGCAAAATTGTGAGCACGATGCGAAGGCACAAAGGCATTGTCAACAATAACCGCTTTCGAGCCTGAGGCTCTTAGGCCAGTGGTATGCCAGTCGTCGTCGATATCATAATCAGCTTTGGGTATGAGAAATGACATCAGAGAGGGTGCTTCACCTTCTTTCTGCGGCGGTGCCATGCCACCTAAAAATGCCCAATCTGCATGGTCGCAACCAGAAGAAAAATACCAGTGGCCGGATACCTGATAGCCGCCCTCGACATGCGCTATTTTTCCCACCGGCATATAGGATGAAGCGACTAGGGTGTCAGGGTTTTCGCCCCATACCTCAAGCTGAGTTTTTTCAGGCAATAGCGCAATTTCCCAATTATGAACGCCTAAGATAGATANTACCCAGCCACTTGATGGGCAGGCGCTGGCGATTTCACGAACAATATCGTAAAAATANTTTGGGTTCATTTCATAGCCGCCAAACGCAGCGGGCTGCAGCATCTTAAAAAAACCTGCCTCGATAAACTTGTCGATCGTCGTTTTTGGTACTTGGCGAGCTTCGTTGGCGTTTGCCATATTTTCAATAAGATAGGGTTTTAAGGCCTGGGCTTTTTCAAATAAGCTTTGGAATAGAACTTCTTCTTGCATTGTTATGATTATTCTCTTGTCGTTGTATGATTAAGCTTTACTGGCTTAAAAAATTGAAGGCTGAAAGCTCAGCATTAAACTTTTTTTTGTCTCTGTCAAAGTGCACCATTTTGACAGGTTGATACTGATGATCAACGGAAAACCACATCACAGTTCGTCGCTTTTTTTTATCACGCACAACCTGGTAGACAACAGTATTAAAGGCTTGATCTTTAATTCGAATAGTTTCTTGACGTATGAACTCAAAATAATGGCGCTTTATTTTATTACTTTCGAGAATCATATAGCTTGGTGATTTACTACCCTTACGAAGGTCTAGGAATAACTGTAGCTGCGCGGTTAAGGCATCTTTAACTTGAGCGTGGTAGTCAAATTCTTGAAAGTCGTCACGGGCACTGGATTTAATAATCCCTGATTCGACATCAAATACGATTTCATCAAGATAGTCTTTACCAGTGCCCTCACGTTTGTGCTGATAGTGGTTAGGGACTGCTTGCCCGTTAATAATATTGAGTTCGCTGCTGACCTCGCGCCGATCGGAGAAAATCAAAAATTGCATCTCGCTATGAAAAGAGAACGCATATAAACCTGAGGGCTTGCGACGCAGATGATACTCACCCTCACCTAATTTGAAGTCACCGTAGTAAATAGCATATTCTGCATCAAAATCTTTTAGCTGTGCTGCAAATGCTGCTGAGCTGAGGGCGAATAACGTCGCCGTTTTTAACAAGGCTACTAAGGCAACTATTAAGCCTCGGTATGATGTTTGGCGCATTAGCGCATGCGTGATTACGTTGTAGGTCATATAATTTTAAAGTTATCCAAACTGTGCGGTTTAGCGTTGTAAGATCAATCTGTCTCCCATTATAGTGCTTATCCTAAGCTGCTAAAGCTTAACGCAGCAAAATCAGAGCAATCAAACACTGTAGCTGATCGTTGCGACCTAAAATATTGCGATGCTTACAAAGGGTATCTCAATAGCCTAGTGCAATGCGAACTCACGAGGTATTGGATGGCATGTTAAAATCTATTAATGCAGCCATTTAGTGCAGCAAGCTGTTCGACATCTAAGATCGCTGATCTGTAAGGGGTGATAAGAAAAAATGAAATATAGAGAGATAAATAGCCGTCGCTAAGTACACGTTAATACAGAAGAAAAGGTAAATTAAAGCCCGAGTATAAGCTTAAAAAAAGAAAAGCCGGCATTCCATGCCGGCCCTTGCGTTCCAGGTCAAGTTCCATTTGTGTCGCACCCTGCGATCAGCTCCTAACAAGATCCCTCTATGCAATCCATGCATGAGTTATTATCCATAGCGCTAGTCTAATCGACAGTCGAGAACGGACGTATTTGTTGTAGGAAATATCTTACATGCCTATGCTATCGATAAGTCTCGCTATCCATTATACTGCGTATCATAGAAAGAATAATGATTATGGTATCGAGGAATTCATGAAAGATAATTATGACGTCATCGTAGTCGGTTCGGGCGCTGCGGCGTTCACTGCAGCATTAAGCTCGGCCAAGCAAGGCGCCAGTGTGGTCATGTTGGAGAAAGGTGAACATTGGGGTGGTACGAGTGCTAAATCGGGTGGCGGTTTATGGATCCCAAATAATCAAAATATTGCCAGCGCCGGCGTCAGCGATAGCCCTGAAGACGCATTTACCTATATGCGTGCCGTCATCCCTGAGCATGAAGTCGATGATGAAACCATTAAAAACTATATTGAATTTTCGCCGCAAATGTTGGCCTATATTGAAGCCAATACTGAGATTCAATGTACGCCAGTGGCTGGTTATGCAGATTATTACCCCGATGTGCCGGGCTGGAAAGCAGGTGGTCGCACGATGGATCCTTCGCCTGTAGATGGTCGCAAGCTTCCACCAGAAATGCTTGCGACGCTGGTTGACTCGCCTAGAGCGTCGAAAGCCTTCAGCAAGTTTCAAATGAGTATTCTTGAAGGGGTGCAAATTCTGGCGAAGACCCCGGGTTGGGTTAGCATTTTTATGGGTATTATTTTTGGCTATTACAAAGATATTGCTGCGCGATTAAAAGGTTTGCCTGATCGACGTTTATGTCAGGGCAATGGTTTGGTCGCGGGCTTATATCTTGCCGCTATGGAAAATGGTGTTGAGTTATTTACCGCGTCTGCAGTGACTGAATTACTCTTTGATAATGACCGTGTGACTGGCTGTGTTGTCAATGGTAAAACTATCACGGCGAATAAAGCTGTGGTGATTGCTGCAGGTGGTTTTGAGCATAACCAAGCCATGCGAGAAGCGTATTTACCGCAGCCAAGCCAAGCGGCACATTCCTCTGGGGTGAATACCAATACCGGCGACCTGATTCTGGCGGCGAAAGATATTGGTGCAAAGCTTGGCAATATGCGAGAAGCGTGGTGGGCGCCGACCGCGATGACGCCATTTGGTCCTACTGTGCTGTTTTCTGAAAAGTCTAAGCCGGGCCTGATTATTGTTGATAAGCAAGGCAAGCGATTTATGAATGAATCGATTACCTATAATTCCTATGGCGATTGTTTTTATGGTGCTGCCGATAAAGGGCATGAGGTATTTCCTGCCTATTGCATTCTTGATGCGCATTACCGCAAAAAATATATGTTTGGCGGTGTTATTCAAGGCGAGGCAATGCCAGATAGCATGAGTAAAGCCATGATCGGTGACGATAAAATGTTAATTAAAGCCGATACTATTGAGCAGCTGGCCGAAAAAATTGACGTTGATGTTGAGGGTTTAAAAGCCACAATGGCGGAGGTGCAAGCCATTGCGGCATCGGGTGTTGATCAGGATTTCGGTCGAGGCAGTGATGCACATGATGTCATGTATGGCGATCCAGAGGTTAAGCCTAATGCATGTTGGGGCCCTATGGATCAAGGTCCATATTATGCAACGCGCTTATTACTCGGTGATATAGGCACCAAAGGTGGCTTAGTTGTCAATTTACACGGCCAGGCTGTTAATGAATCGGGTCAAGCTATTGATGGTCTTTATGCTGCAGGTAATAGCAGCGCATCGATCATGGGCAGTAAATATCCAGGTGCAGGATGTACATTAGGCCCTGCAATGACGCTGGCTTATAAGGCTGCACACCATCTCATGGGTAACCCACTGTAATAATAAGGCTTTAGACGTAATAGGATAAATTGCGCGAGCTAATAAGGTAGTGGCCGATCAACGATGATCGGCCACTGAGAGACTCAAGGCCTAAATGGGAGAGAAGGCCTTGAAGCTAAACTTTAGGCGACGGCATAGATCTTATAAAACTGCTGCACATCGATCGCATCGGCGCCTTCAACAAATTCGAGATAATCATTCAGGCACATAGCAGCCTCAGCGTGGCTTTCAAAAGGGCCAAGCTCAACCCCTTCACTGGTCATTAAAAACCACTCGCCCTGACGTTGTGAAAATCGACTTCTACGCATGCCATTAGCTGTAATCAACGGTGTTTGGTCTTGAAAAGATGACATCGAATTTCCTGATATATTTAATAAAAACATATGTTTAAGTTAAATACTTAAATTCGATTATAGATAAAGAAGTGATAAAGACAATACTTTATAACAAAAAACTAGAATTTATTTTATAAAAGCACTGTAAATTACTGATTTTTATTGAATTCTATGCATTCTGTAAGACTTGCGCCCTGGCCACCAAAAATATCAAGTGCACTGCCTATGGTGAGATCAACCCGCTGTTGCGATAGCTTACTCACCAGCCTTAAGTCTGCAATACTCCTCGCACCGCCGGCATAAGTCATGGGTATATGACTGTGGCGGCCAAGAAAGCTCACTAAGCGTTGATCAATCCCAGCCTGTAAACCTTCGACATCGGCGGCATGAATCAGAAATTCGGCGCAGTGCTCGCTGAGTGCTTGCAAGTTTTCCACAGATAGCTCAGTGGAAGTAATGGTTTGCCAGCGATTGGTTGCAATATACCAGCTGTCCTCAACTTTGCGACAGCTGAGGTCGAGCACCAGATGCTGTTTACCAATTTCACTGACTAATTGCTCAAGCCGAGACCAGGAGAACATGTCGCCCTCAAATAACCAGGAGGTCACAATAACATGTGAGGCACCGGCTGCTAGATAGTCGGCAGCATTCTCGAGCGTCACGCCGCCGCCATATTGTAGTCCCTGAGGCCATGCTTTAAGTGCAGCTAAGGCTTGCTCTTGATTACCTTGCCCAAGAGAAATGACATGGCCACCGCAGAGTTGATGTTCTCTATAAAGTTCGGCATACCAAGCAGCATCGTGCTTGCTAACAAAATTCGTCTTCGCGCCATTATCATTAAGGCTGCCGCCGACAATTTGTTTGACTTGACCTTGATGAATATCAATACAGGGGCGAAAAATTGTCATAATGCTTCGGCTTAGGTTGCTTGCTATGGATTGCTGGCAAGAGTGTTATCGGTTTTAAAATTAAGCAGCTTGGAGATATGAATTAAATCAATATTATGTTGTTGTAGTTCTGGCAGGCGCTGCTCTAAAATATTCAAGGTTTCTTGGTAAGGGTGGCCAATGGCAATCGCGTAACCTTGTAGCTGTGCCAGTCGAATTAATTTGTCAAACTGACGGCTAATCGCGAGTTCTGAGACGTCATTATCGAGAAATATATCACGTTTACTGGTAACAATGCCCAGTCGTCTAGCCGTTTGATAAGCAACCGACTCACCATGGGTAACGCTATCAATAAAATACATATTTCTAGCTGCCAGTATTTCCATTACCCACTGCATGGGTTGGCTCTGTGTGGTGAGTTTTGAACCCATATGATTATTGACCCCAACAGCATGCGGAACACTGTCAATGCTCTGATTCAGCGTGCGTTTAAAGTCAATTTCACTGAGCTGTTCAGTTAGTCCACCAGGGCCCAATTTTTTATCGTGATGATTGCTCATTGGTGCATGCAAAATAATTTCTTTGCCGGCGGTGAAGCCCGCTTTTGCCAAGCTGACTGCGCCGGGTGTCTTGGGCAAAACCGCTAGAGTCAGTGCGCCGGGTAAGTTTACCGTGCGCTGGCCAAGTGGAATATTATAGCCAATATCGTCGATGATGATGGCAACTCTTGGTTTTAGCGATTGTAAGGTGAAGCGATAGCTGCGCTTTGTATCTGCGGCAGTAGGAGTGTCGACGTTCGCTAGCAGACTGATAGGCAAAATAAAAAAAGCAAAAACGATGATACTTAGAAGTGTGTGTGGCATGGCTATAGGTGTATTTAAATTATAAGGCCATTATGCCAGTGACCGCTATCTAAGCAAGTGTGCATGTTAGGCATTGTGTAACATTGTGCAAGTTAGCGTGATTTAAGCCACTTTTTTGGGTTTTCTGGTTTACCTGCCTGCCGTATCTCGAAATAAAGTTGCGCGCGATCAAGGCCGCCGCTATTGCCTAGCGTGGCTATTTGCTCACCTTGGCTTACCCATTCGCCAACATCTTTCATCAGGCTTTGATTGTGTGCATAAAGGCTCATAAAGCCCTCGCCGTGATCAATGATGATTAAAAACCCCTTACCTCTAAACCAGTCTGCAAAGATGACTTGGCCATAATGAATTGCATTAATGCGTTGTCCCAGGTCTGCATAGAATATATCGCCTTCATATTGTAATGCGCTATTTTGATAAGACTTGCCATATAAGTTTTGATATTTGCCCTTTACCGGCCAAGGCAGTTTTTTTCGCATGACTTTAAAAGGTTTAGTATCTGCAGGCAGCTTGATCTGCATCACGGCGATTTCGACTTCAGCTAACAATTTTTTTAATCGCTGTTGATCAAGTTGCAGCTGCTTGAGCTTGTCGGTCTCACTTAAAATATTGCGATTTAGATCGCTAATAATCTGTTGGCGCTGCTTAAAATCGGCATTCAATTGTTTTTGTTGGCTGACTAACGCAGCTTTGCTGGCGAGTAAGTTTTCGGTTTCTTCCGCAAGGGCGGGCTTGATGGCGTTAATTTCGCTGACAGTTTTCTGGTAAGCCTGCATAGCGGCAATGCGCGCTTTGTTAAAATAATCCGCGTAAATGAGCATGCGACTTAACTGTGCTGGGTCTTGTTGATTTAATAAGAGTTTGATGCGTTTCTCGCGACCCAGTTTAAAACTGGTTTGAATCTGCTCGGCTATGCGTTTTTCCTGCTGTCGCTGTCTTTGAAGCAGTTGCGTTTGCTGTGACTCAAGTCGTTTAAGCTCGGACTGCTGTTGGCTAATTTGCTGCTCTAGGCTTTTAACTTGCTTGCTGGCTTGAGCAATCGAGATTTCGGTCGTTTTGAGTTGACTCTGTTGCTGCTCGAACTGTTTCTGCTGCTCAGCAATGATGTTCTTTTGCTGGGTAATTTGCTGGTCGATCTGTTTAAGATCGGCATGGCTTGCAGATTCTGCAAAGCAGAGTGATTGCGAAGCAATGCACACTAGTAGCAGCGTCAGGCGTTGCCAGTTTGCCTGCAAGCCAGTCAAAGCTAAAACTTGAGCAAATTTTGGCCCGTCATTTCATCGGGCTGTTCAAGTTGCATGAGGGCTAATAAGGTTGGAGCCACATCGGCTAATTTTCCCGTTGTCGCGCAAAATGCTGCATGACTGTGCTCGCCGACGTAAACCAAGGGCACCTTTTCAAGCGTGTGTTGGGTGTGCGGTTGATTGGTCTCATAGTCAAGCATTTGCTCGCAGTTGCCGTGGTCGGCAGTGATCAGGCAGTTGCCGCCGACGGCCAATACGGCCTCAGTTACTTGCTGCAAGGCAGTATCAATCGCTTCGACCGCCTGCACCGCAGCCTCATAGACACCAGTGTGGCCAACCATATCACCGTTCGCATAATTGCAGATGATGCAGTCATATGCGCCTGAATGTATCGCGGCAACCAGTTTTTCAGTGACTTCAGGTGCGCTCATTTCAGGTTTTAGGTCGTAGGTGGCAACGTCAGGTGAGGGGATTAATTCACGTTGCTCGCCATCAAATAAAGCTTCTTGTCCGCCAGAGAAGAAAAAGGTCACATGCGCATACTTCTCGGTTTCAGCGATGCGAAGCTGCGTTTTATGTTGATCGCTCAGGTATTGGCCAAGTACATTGTTGAGGCTTTCAGGTGCGAAGGCAACCGGAGCATCAATATCGTCGGCATATTCTGTTGTCATCACAAAGTCGGTTAGCGGCAATCGTGCGCCGCGAGCAAAGCCGTCGAAACTATCACTGACAAAGGCTTTGGATAATTCTCGCGCGCGATCAGCGCGAAAGTTCATGAAGATCACGGCGTCGCCTGCGCTAATGGCGGCACCATCTGTGAGTGCTGTTGCAGCGACAAATTCATCATTTTCACCGCGCGCGTAGGCGGCTGCCAGCCCGGCTTTAGCATCACTGGCGCTAAACTCAGCTGATAATTCGGTCATTAAGCGGTAGGCAAGTTCAACGCGATCCCAGCGATTATCCCTGTCCATCGCGAAGTATCGCCCAATTATAGATGCGATAACTGCACCGTTTTGGTCGCACACTTGTTGCAGCTCGGCTAGATAAGCTTCAGCGCTTCGAGGGGCTGTATCACGGCCGTCTAAGATTGCATGGACGTAAATAGATGTTGCGCCTCGTTGCTTAGCCATTTCAATCATGGCAAAAATATGTGCCTGGTGACTATGCACGCCGCCGGGTGATAATAAGCCTGTGATGTGGACTGCCTTACCAGCTGCAACGGCGTGATCAATGGCTTGACAGTAGGCGTGGTTGTGAAAAAACTCGCCTTCAGCAATCGCTTTGTCAATGCGGGTGATATTTTGATAGACCACACGTCCAGAACCAAGGCTCATATGGCCCACTTCTGAGTTGCCCATTTGCCCATCCGGCAACCCAACAGCCAGGCCAGATGTGGCTACTTGGGTATGTGGGTGCTCACTTATAAGTTTATCCCAAGTTGGCGTTTGGGCATTTAAAATGGCGTTATCGGCTTTTTCCTGGCGCTCACCCCAGCCATCTAAAATCAATAATACGTTTGGCTTTTTCGCAGGCGTTGTCATCATTTAAGCGTTGTCTTGCAGAGCAGAATTTAAAAAAGAAATATTCTACCGAAAAGTGCATTCTTTGGCCATTACCGTATAATGCGCAAGCTTACAAAGTAAGGTGTTTTATGTTCTTAGAGTTTATACTTGAGCAGTACATTCTGGTTGCTGCACTATTGTTTTCGGTTTTTCTGTTATTCAAACACGAGTCGCGAAAAGGCGGCGCTGCGATCTCACCACAGCAGCTTGCAAGTTTGGTGAATCAAGAAAACGCCGTGGTGCTGGATATCCGAGAAGGTAAAGATTTTCGTGCTGGTCATATCACTGAGTCATTGCATATTCCTTTAAATGAGTTTCAGTCTAGGCTTTCTGAGCTGAATGACTATAAGCAGAAGCCGATCGTTGTCGTTTGTAAAATGGGTCAGTCATCGGGTACTGTTGGCAAGCAGCTGCGGGCAGCAGGTTTTGAGCAAGTCTTTAAACTGTCTGGCGGCATCAGTGAGTGGCAGGCGTCAAGTATGCCGTTGGTGAAGTAATCGCCTCAACGAGCCAGCGGATTCATTACACCTGCAGTAAAGAGAAGTTTATCCATGCCTAATATTGTTATCTATACCACTCGGTTTTGCCCTTTTTGCGTTCGAGCAAAACAATTATTGACGGCTAAGCAGCTTTCGTTTGATGAAATTGCTGTCGACGGAAAAGCGGAGTTACGCCGAGAGATGACGGCTAAGGCCGGAGGTGTGCACACCGTGCCACAAATCTGGGTTGGTGATACCCATATTGGTGGCTGCACCGAATTAATCGCAGCTGAGCGTTCAGGTCAGCTTGATAAGCTGTTGCAAGCCTAAACAGCGCTAAATTAGCTATACAGAGTCAGGAAAAATCATGGCAGAACAAAATTTCGCAATTCAACGCATTTACTTAAAAGATGTATCATTTGAGACCCCAACGGGTGCAGAGGTTTTTAAAACCGCTTGGAAGCCAAAAGTGCAATTGGATATGAATACACGCACTGAAAAGCTCGATGATACTTTATTTGAAGTTACTCTTACCTTTACCATTACTGCCAAGCTGGAAAATGAGCAAGTCGGTTTTTTATGTGAAATTCAACAGGCGGGTATCTTCCAGTGCCAGGGCTTTAGCCAAGATCAGCTGCGTCAGCTGCACGCTGTCAACTGTCCAGATATTCTTTTCCCTTACGCCCGTGAAACGGTTGATGCCTTAGTGACGCGTGGCAGTTTTCCTCCACTGATGTTGGCACCAATGAATTTTGATGCCTTATTCCGGCAGGCTATGGCGAAGCAAGAGCAGCAAAAAGCCGCCGATGCGACCATTAATTAAGTGACGCTGATTGGCGGTTGCCGCATCGTACAGCGTTGCTTGAATAAAACAGTTGGTAAGTACTAACTATAATTAAAGTCCAGCTGTCGCCAAGCTTCTAAGCATACTATCGCTACGGAGTTCGAAAGGTTTAGGCTGCGGCTGTTAGCGGCCATCGGAATGGTGAGTAGTTCACTGAGCGCAGTGTGCTCACGAATGCTTTCAGGCAGCCCGCGAGTTTCCGGGCCAAATAACAGTACATCGCCACTTTGATAGTGAATATCGGTATAGGCTTTGCTGCCCTTGGTGCTTAAACCAAAAATACGTTGGCCCTCAACCTGTTTAAGAAAGCTCTGATAGTCTGCATGGCGTTGAATATCGGTAAATTCGTGATAATCGAGCCCAGCTCGGCGCAGCTTTTTGGTATCCATGTCGAAACCCAGCGGCTCAATCAAATGGAGTACACTGCAGGTATTTGCACATAGGCGAATGATATTGCCAGTATTGGGTGGAATTTCTGGCTCGAATAAAGCGATATGAATAGTCATTTAGCGTGAATGTCGAATGATTTATTGATTGAGAATAAAAAGCTGATATCGGGCGATGATTCAACAATAATATCCTCTAAAAAAGCAGCCTGAAACTGATATTCTTGCCCGCTATATTGGTAGCTTATCGAGGCAGTGGCAGCATCATTAAAAAAAGCTTGTTCGTATAACTCAGCTGCTGATTTATACAGTCGGCTGTGCATATCAAGTTGAAAGTTAATGCTATGTCGTGCGGTAATTTTAGCTTCTAAAGCAGCGCTTAGCTGAGCGACAAAGTCGGCCTTGTTGTCATTAAGCCAGCTACGCTCGCCTACCCACACCACACCGTATTGCGCATGCCAAGCAAAGTTGGCAACTGGCCAGCTGTGACGCAGGGCAATCGCAAGGTCGGTACTGCCGCTACCAAACTCTTGTTCGGATTCGGTCGGCAGTTTTATTTGTGAAATCAGTGAATGTTGAGGGTGAAAATGATATCGCGCTAGAAGTCTCGTGTCGCCGAGGCCGCTGCTGGGGGAGTCAAATAAGTAGTTTTTATCGCCGTCTATAGCAATGCTGAATTGATTTTGTTTAACAAACTCTCGGCCGCCATTTGGCATGCCGAATAAGTCGTGAAACCGCTCGATTGAGCTGTCTAAAAAGCCCCGGCTATAGGCAAGCAGATTCAACTGCAGGGCAAACTCGAATTGTTGTCGTTTTAAGCGGTAAAAGACTTCGGTGTTGTAACTCTCAACATCAATACTGAGGCCAGTGTTTTCAGCATCGAGTATAAATTGATTGCTTATGACTTGCTGAAAATGCAGTTGCTGTTGCGCTGCAATAGTCCCAGTGTCTGGCTGCAGGCCAATCATGCCGATACCTTGCCCAATCACGCTGTAATTTCTCACAGTTAAGCTCGCTAGCGCCAACTCAGGGGTGGCCAGTAGCAATATCGTGCAAATTCCAATAAAGCGCTGCCTTGCGCAGGTCAGTTTAGTTATAATGGCTAAAATTTTCTTATCCTTACTACAATGGTTTTTACGTTAACCTCGTTTGCCTATGTCATACCTGATCATAAAGCGCACTTGCTGGCTCATTGGTATAAGCCTGGTGCTACAAGCTTGTGGGCAAACAGGCCCGCTGTACTTACCGCAACCGCAACCGGAACCCGATAAAGTCTCGGCAAAGTAATGTTTGGTTTTGTGCCTCAAACTTAGTTTATTGTAAACCTTTGCCTATAGATTCGTGAAACAGATATGTCATCTTTTGAGTATAGAAACCAATCCCTATTTATAGAAAATATGCCTGCCTCTGAGCTTGCCAAGCAATTTGGAACGCCTGCATATATCTATTCACGCGCGGCTTTCGAGGCACATTTTAATGCCTATGCTGAGGCTGTTTCGGACGATGACTTGATATGCTATGCGGTAAAAGCCAACTCAAATATTGCGGTACTGAACATTCTGGCGCGCCTAGGTGCCGGATTTGATATCGTTTCACAGGGCGAGCTTGAGCGCGTGTTGGCAGCAGGCGGCAACCCAGAAAAAATTGTCTTTTCAGGCGTCGCTAAAACAGAAGCTGAAATGGCGCGGGCACTTGAGGTGGGTATCCACTGTTTTAATATTGAGTCGGCGGCAGAATTAGAGCGATTGGCAGCGGTGGCCGAGTCTATGAAGATGCCGGCGCCGGTGTCTATTCGGGTTAACCCCGATGTTGATGCGAATACCCATCCATATATCTCAACTGGACTCAAAGAGAATAAATTTGGGGTGAATTTTGATGACGTGCTGGCGGTTTACCAGCGCGCAGCAGCGCTATCATTTATTGATGTTATTGGTGTTGATTGTCATATTGGTTCTCAATTAACGGATGTTGAGCCATTTCTTGATGCATTGGACAAAGTGCTAGAATTGGTCGATCAGCTGTCCGCGTTAGGGATTGGTCTTGAGCATATTGACTTAGGTGGCGGCATCGGTGTTGTCTATAAAGATGAGCAGCCGCCAAACATTGCCGATTATATAACCCGAGTAAAGCAAAAACTTGATGCTAGAAATTTATCGCTAGTGTTAGAGCCAGGCCGATCTATTGCTGCTAATGCGGGTATTTTATTAACCCAAGTCGAATACTTAAAGAGTAACGGCGATAAGCATTTTGCGATTATTGATGCGGCGATGAATGATATGATTCGTCCATCCCTGTATAGCGCCTGGATGGATATGCAGCGCATTGAACGCGCGGATGATGGTAAAGAACGACTGCAGGCTGAATTCGATTTAGTTGGTCCAGTTTGTGAGACAGGCGACTTTTTGGCCAAAGATAGGCAGCTGGCGTTAACCTCGGGTGACGTGCTGGCGCAATTTTCTGCCGGTGCTTATGGTTTTACAATGGCATCAAACTATAACAGTCGACCCAAAGTGGCTGAGGTAATGGTCGATAAGGATTCAGCGTATTTGATACGCGAGCGCGAGACGATTACCGATCTCATGCGCGGAGAGTCGTTGTTGCCAATATAGGGCTTTTATTATGATGCTTCGGTTTACCAAGATGCACGGCATTGGTAACGACTTTATTGTTATCGATGCTGTTACACAAAGCTTTCGTGCAGAGCCGGCACAAATGCGGCAGTTGGCTGATCGACATTTTGGCATAGGTTGCGATCAAATATTGATTGTCGAGCCACCAGAGCTGCCACAAAATGACTTTCGCTATCGCATTTTTAATGCCGACGGCGGTGAGGTTGAAAATTGCGGCAACGGCGCGCGCTGTTTTGCGCAGTTCGTGCGCGAGCGCGGTTTGAGCGGACAAAACGTATTACGTGTTGAGACCGCTGGCGGTGAGATCATTTTATACTTTGAAGCCGAAGGTATTCGAGTTGACATGGGTCAGCCTGTGTTTGAGCCAGCCAATATTCCTTTTCAAGCAGAGCAACAGCAGCTCTCGTATCCCGTCACTG
>JABSRR010000017.1 GCA_013215025.1 Pseudomonadales bacterium | reverse complement strand
CTCTTGCTGCACTACCGCCAAAGAAATATCGCGATAGCCAGCAACTGCAGCGGTGGCCATGATTTTTCTCAGCACCAAATAGGGCACCTGCTGGTCACCCTGAATAGTGATCGGGCGACCTAAGACTTTTTCAATTTCACTCAACTCTGGCTTAGAGGCTGCAATTTGCTGCAGAGCATCTTTGAGCTCAGGAATGATATCGTCTTCGCTGGTTTCATTTTTCATCGCCTTGATCGCTTCAATCGATATAACAGGCTGCTCCTGAATCGAAATATCGCTCGCATCGACAGCTAGAATCACCGTATCTTTCGGCGCCTTATCGGCAATCGAACGCGGCAACAAGATGGTTTCCGTATCTTTAACCTTTTGACTATCGCCAGAATTCACCATCAAGAAAAATACTAAGATGGTAAAAATATCCATTAATGCCGTAAGATTAAGTGCCGAAACTTTATTCGCGCGTGCATGTTTTTTCGCCATGCGGGCGGCTTTTCTTGAGTGCTTCATTACTCACACACCCCCTTTCGCGCATCGCCTTTGCGTGCCTCAACCGCAGCAAAAGCCTGCTCAGCACCTTCGGGCAGGTCACCAAATGACACATCCGGCATAAGCTCGGCGTGCTCTACCGCTCCCGACACCACAATCGGGTAGGAACGCAAAGTGTCCATCATCGAAACAATAGTTTGGTAATTTTGCTTCTCGCCTAGCAGCAATAGGATATCTTTCTTAGGGCGATACTCGGCATCTTCGGCTTTATTTTCATTGAATTTTTGTTCTGCAATTGACTTCCACAGCTGCAGTGTTTTTGACAACCCTTTGAAGTCATACTGACCATCAACTTTTTCAAACTTACAAATAGGTGCTTTATTAACATTGAACAGTAAACCGCTCTCAAGCACCATCAGTTCAAAGTCGAACTTGGCTTCTTTATCTTTTGGCGTAATTGCATTTTCAACATCTGCAGGGAGCTTGATATCAAGCACCATTGTCTGCGTAAACACCATGTTTAAAAGAAGCACAGGAACCAGCACAATCATCAGGTTCATGAAAGATGTGATGTCTAAATCAGCATCTTTCTTGGCTTTTTTCATTCGACGCATTCGACTGCCTCACGTATTGAATTTATAAAATGTATTCGATAAGCAAGTAAGTGAATTAACGTGCAACCAAGTTAATAAATTTAACGCTAGCCATTTCTAAGCTATCGACAATCTCAGTGGTCTTGGTTTGCAAAAAGGTGTGCGCCAATAACAAGGGAATTGCTGCAATCAGGCCAAAGGCTGTAGTATTCATGGCAGTTGAAATAGCTGCCGATAACATTGAGGCTTTTTCAGATGGCTCAGCATTAGCAACCGCCGAAAACGCATCAACTAGGCCCATAATCGTGCCTAATAGGCCCAGCAAGGTTGCAATATTTGCTAAGGTGGCAAGATACTGAGTACGTTTTTCAAGGCGCGGCGTAGCTTCCATCAAGCCCTCTTCCATCGCAACCGAGGCGTCATCACGATCTTGCGACAGCTTATAGCGCGCTGCACCAGCACCAACGATACGACATACCGGAGCTGCCGAGGTGTCAGCCATTTTCACTAAGGCATCAAATTGTCCTTTTTGAATATAAGGCAACATGGTGTCAAACGCTTTTCGGTTTGAAGATTTAGCCAGGCTCAAAAATAAGAAGCGCTCAATTGCTACCGCAAGACCCACAGCAAGAACAACAGCGATCGGGTACATCCACGCACCACCATCTTGAAAAAAGAGAACAATAGTGTCCATATTTACACCTATGAGAAAGATTTTTAGTTAAGGATTTAGAAATACAGCGATTTAAGGGCAAGCCTCTTGCTTGTATGACTCGTTATTATTATCAGCGCCTATCATAGCGGTATTTTACAAATATAGAAGCCGTTCACGCCTCAATAGCAACCGCTAAGATTAAGTATGCGGCTTTTATTGGCTCTGGCGCGTAGCGCGAATGTAATTCACTTCTTGAATAAAACTTTCGCGATTCAGAGGCTCAACTTCAAGCTCACCGCCCAACTCATCAAGCCCGGTCAAATCACTGCCATAATAGCCCGGTTTATCGGCGTCTTGCCATGGCACAATACTTATTACCTTTGGCTGCTCTTTACTGCCGGTAACGGTTGACTCGATCGTCAAAACCTCCTGTGCATAAAGACTAGGCATGGCCGCCATGAAACATAGTGCTATTAAAAGGGTAAAGCTTAATGACCTCATAAGCTTGTCTCCTGCATGTCGCTCAGATCATCATCAGAGGGCATAAGATCCTCAGCTAGGCCATCTGAGCTTTCAGTGCTATCTGAGCTGCCAGCGCTTTCGGTACTGTCAATGGGTTCGACACTCCCAACGCTCTCGACACCCTCAACATTACTAGCAGGAATAGACGCAGTGTCGCTATAAGCTGTATCAAACTGATTAGCGCTTGATGTTTGCGGCGCAGCAGGCTCAAGCTGGCGCGATAAAATAGCAATCCAGCCCTCTACTTGCTTATCTTCGACACTGCTAAATTGATCATAAAGCCGATATTGCCTTAGTGCCTCAGCAGATTTACCCATATACAGGTCAAGTAAGATACCTAAGTTTTTATAAGCTGGCAGATAACCACCCCAAGCTTGAATAATATCGCGATAGACCGCCTCAGCCTCAGTAAACTTAGCCTGCCGACGAAGCAATGTTGCTTTTAAATTTTTAGCATCAAAATTAAGCGCATTGCGATTAATGGCAATATCAACCCACTGATTTGCAGCCACGTAATCCTGTTGTTGATAAGCAATCACCGCACGGTTATAGGCTGGACCTGACAAAAGTAACTGCTCTTGACTAAGGCGCTCAAAGATATCTGCGGCGCGAGCGCTATCATCTGCCTCAAGCGCGGTAACAGCAGCATTGAAGTCAGCTATCACAGCATCAGTTACATAGGGTGCATTTTGTATATAGGGGTTAGGCCCAAACTGTACTATAGGATCAACCCGCGGCAGCACAGCGCCACCCATGATTGCATTGTCAGCATATACAGGATTATCGTAGGGGTTAATATTTTGATCCGAGACAGCCGCGATAGAAGCATCAGCTGCAGTGTCAGACTGCATACCCTCAGATTCAGCAGCATCAGCATACTGTGGCTGATCGTAATAATTAATACTATCGTCGGGCAGCTCAACACCGTCAGCATACTCAACCCGATCCATATCAATAGACTGATCTAGCGGGGTAATATTCTCATAGCGTGAGCTTCGCTGATTATTAGGATTATCTGGATCTCGCTCAGGCGACGGCGCCGCACAGGCAGCTAAATACACACCTAGCACAATCAGAAAGGTACGTGATAGCAGAGCGTTTAACTTAGTAAATAACACGACTAAGCTCCCCTGCGTTCTCGACTTTATCATAATTGCCCGGCATCAATTCACTCAAGGCCTTAATACTTTTATCAACCCATTGGTCATAGAAACCGTTCCAGCTATTTTCGATATTCGCTTGGTGCGTTTCAATAGCGGTTTCTTCAAACGGAAACGCTTGGTCTTCTAACAGATAACCATATTCTTCAAGCGCCAATTCATCTAAGCCTTTTGGCCGCTCTGAGGCTAATAAGTCAGCACTTAATTTGGCATAAATACTGGCTACATAATAGGTTGATTGCGTCGTAAATTCTTGCACCTGATAAGCCATCACTTGCTCATATTTTTTAAGTGCTAACTCCATTGCCTTTTGTTTTTTATCCAGCGATTTATATAAAGGGGCGGTTAAACGAATCTTGGCAAAGTCATCGTAATACGTTTTGGCGAAAACATTGCGAGAAAAGGCAGCAAGGTATTTAGCACGTGCGGTTGAATTCGCGCCAGCTTTTTTCTCTTCTACGATAATTTTATCTAGCCAAAAGCGACGCTTACTTTCATCACCCTGCTTAAGATACATCTCCGACAAGCGATAGCGCGTCTCCATCGCCAAATCGAAAGGTTTAGGGTATTTATTGGCATAGGCACGATACGATTCCAATGCACGCTTTTCATTACCGGCTTTCTCATAATATTCAGCCGCTAAATACTGAGCCACTCGCAGTTTTTCAGGATCTTTTTCATTCCGTAGCACAAACTGCAGCTCATCTGCCGCACTTTGATAATTATCGAGGCCTTCATAGGCTGCAATAATTTTACCGGTAATATCGAGGTCTTTACGTTTGGGGTCATAACGTTTACGGTAATCGCTCAGCACTTGTAAGGCTCTAGGCCATTGCTCGGCCTGCAACAAATAGGCACCGGCATCATATTCAGCGGTTTTTCTAAATTTAGAACTTGGCGATATCACCGCCACACGAAGAAATTCATCAACCGCCTGCAGTTTAAGTTCAATGGCTTGCTCTTGTTTTGCATCAACGCTGGCCTGATCACCCATTTTTTCATACTGCAGCATTTCTTCTTCAAACTGCATGGCTTGATTTGCAAAAATCTCACCTTGACGATAAACACTGGCTGCCACTCTATCGATCAGATTGCTGCGACGCTTGTCGTTAGCCGACATCAATGATAATACCTGCAGATATGAGCTTTCGGCCTCAGCATAGTTTTTAGTTTCAAATTCACTGTGTGCAATTAAAGTCCAAATCGCCACTTTCTCCTGTGTGTCGGGCGCGGGCTTGATATCCAGAAAACGCCTACCCTGGTCAATCACCATGGCATACTCTTGCTCGTTGTACATCATATCAATCGAGTCGAGCAGAACTGGTCTTGCGTATTGGCTGAAGTTATAAGTTTTTGCGAAAGCGATTTGTGCCGCCAGCTTACGCTGCTTGGCTATATCAATCGCCTCGTCTTGACGAGCTTGCTCAGCATTTTCTAACAGCTGTTTGTAACCAAGAATGGATGCATAAGCAGCTTCTTCNGAAAAAGGATGAATGCCATAATCATAGGCCGAGCGCTCATAATTGGTCACCGCTTTCGGTAAGTCTCCAAGTTCAGCATAGGCCTCAGCCACATAGAATACTTTTTCGGGAGTATGCCAGTCGTCGGTAAAGCTAGTGATAAATAATTCGTAGTACTCAATCGCTTTACGATAGTCTGCCTGCATCTCAGCCCGTTTAGCAGAGGAGCGAGCAGCAGATTGCGCATTCGATTTTTGCGCCTTAGCGTGATAGAAACGCGCCACCTCATCAATATAAACATATAAGAATGAGGTAACGTATTCTCTCGCTTCTTCATCATTAAAGCGGTAGTAATCGCTGTTTTGATTATAGGTATCGACAAACTCTTCTTTTTTAGCAAAGGCCTCACGATAAAATTTTGCCTGTACCATGGTATCGAGGATTCTAGATTGAATATAAGGCGCCTCACGCTCTAGAGGATTAAGCGCAATATAGGCTTCAAATGTGTCAATCGCATCACGATAGCGCTGCTGCGAAATATATAAATCAGCTAGCTGCTCATATAGCAGACTTTTATAAGTTCTGCCCTCTAACTCAACAAAGAGTTGGTCGATCGTTCGATAGCCATCAAGATAAGTAAAGGTGATCGCCATCACCCTCAGGCTGTCATCAACCAGAGAGCGCTTAGTATCCGGCACACCATCAAGCTTGCCATCTGCAGGCATGCTTCTATCCAACACAGCAGCAAAACTTCTTACTGCCGCATCATAGTCATTGCGTTTAAATTGGCTCCAACCCTGCATATAGAGCGCATTCTCATAAAATGCGGTGCCAACGCCGTTATTAACCACATAACTAAATGCGTCTTGAGCTAATGCATAATCATCATTGACAAACAGAAAGTCGCCGCGCCGAAATTGTGCTTCAACCATGTACTTCGAATCGGGATATTGCTCAACCAGTCGGGTCAGCGTCTGCAATGTCATCTCAGGATTCATCGAAAGATCATAAGCCTTGGCCAATAGGTATAAACTTTGATCATTATCTGTTTGATCAGGATACTGTTGCAGCGCAAGCTCATAGCTATTAATCGCGGCATCATAGTTTGGTACAAAACTATCATCACCATCGGCTTCAGCTTTCTCAGCAAGCTGATCTTGCAGCGCCAATTCTAAATCGGCTTTACGAAAAGCTGACTCAGCTAAAACATCCTCGTCTTCAACACTTGCAAGTAAACCATTGTAGGCATCTAACAATTCTTCAGTGCCGACTTTAGTAATATCGTTATTAGGCGCTAAATAAATAGGCACTAAATCACCCAACTTCGTCACATTCTCTTGCGGCCGCCCTTCTGTCAAAACGCAGGAAGGTAGAATAAAAACTGCCGTGAAAAGCAAACCAAGTAACTTTAAAGAGCTCAAAGTTTCTGCCCTCCAAGTTGGTAAAACTCCTCTTTCAATCGTGCACGTGATATACGTGCATGCTTTTGGAACTCAGCGATAGTCTGTTTATAACCTTTTAACTCAGCCAAAGTTAAATCCAGCAAGCGCTGCTGAGCAATCAATGCTGCGCGCTCTGCATCAGCTTGCAGAGAAGCGACACGCTGCTTTAACATACTTATTGCAGCATCGGCTTGCTTGTATGAACGACTCAATTGATTTGAAGTTTGGTTGAGATTGCTGACACGAGAGCGTAAACGGTGCTGCTCTTGAATGAGCTGATCAAAATCGTTAAGCATTGTTAGGTCGTAAGCGCCTTGCTCAACTGCTTTAAATAATAATACTTTGCGCAAGCGTTCTAACCGCGCAGAAAGCTGCGNATCGGAACCAGCCGCGCTTGCAAGTGCTTGCCACTGNTGCACATAGCCTTGTGTAGAATCTGNCAGCTTCTCCATCATAATGCGTTCTGAAAACGCAGTTTGACTTAGCATATCAAGCGACTCAAGCTGCTGATCTAAGCGGCTCATAAGCGCCTGTTTTGGTGCGTTCAAAACATTACTGTTAGCAGCCACTGGGCGCCAAGCAGAAACATCATTCAGCAACTCAAGACGCGTTTGCATTTGCTGTACTTGCTGAAGTACCGCCAAGGAATCACCGATTTCCGTCACAGCCTGGCGAAATGCACCTTTTGCATACACCCCGGCTAAAGTGGGGTGCAGCGGCTCAATGGATTTATTGACCTGCTGATTTCTTAAATAATCCTCAGCATGTTTACGAATCCCATCAAGAGAAATGTTTGCTTCAAGTTGACTTATTTCCTCTAACGCTTGGCTATAATTTTGCACAGCAAAGTCATAAGCGTCTAAGGCTCTAGCAAAAGAATTTGATTTTTCCAGCACAAAGGGAATCGCAATCATACCCTCGTAGACACTGATAGTTTTATAGGGTAAATGAATGAGTTGGCGCCAGGCTTCAATCGCCATGCCTTGGTTATAGGTATAGTAAGCAGACCAACCATAGCCTAACAGAGCTTGATCAGCCCATAAGCCGTTGATATCTAGCTCAGCAAAAAGATTCAGTGACTCATCATACAAATTGGCATTATATTTTGAAAATGCCCGTGTCATTAACACCTTATTTCTAAATGCAGCGGACTCTGAAGACGCGTCGATATAGCGAATAGACTCAGCAAAAAACTGATCAGCCTTAGCATCTAATTGCAATCTGTTAGCAGCAACCGCTAAATTAAAATTGCTATAGGCCAGCCAATGGCCATGTTGCTTAACCGCCTGATTAACGTCAGCAGATGATAACAGCTGGTTCATTTGCATTTCTAGCGTCTCAAGATCGGCAAGAGAAAGAAGCTCACTGCCGGCAACACAGACCGATTTAAAATATAAACCCTCGAGCTGCTGCAAAGCGCTTAGCTTATTACTGCTATTTAACTGCTCTATTACAGCGGCGCAATCAGCTTGAGCAAAGGCTAACTTCGCCAACGGGAATGCAGTTTGCTCAAGCAATGTTAAATCGTTTGGATTTGATGTTTTTGCAGCGCCTTGCTGTGAAGCTTGCACGGATGACTGCACAGAGGACAGCGGCAAATCTGAAAAAATCTTAGCCGCCGAATCGAATCGACCCTGCTCAATAAGCACTTCAGCAGCCAAGAGCTGGCGTGATATTACATCGTTAACGGGCCAAAGTGATTCAGCCTGACTCAGTGTGGTAAGGGCTTGAGAATACTCACCTTTGTAAAACTGATACTTTGCAACGCCTAAATAGGGGTCGTCTTCTTGAGCAAGCGAATGAACACTTGAACAGAACAGCGTCAGCAACAAAAGCCAATGTTGGGCTACTGGCTTGAACATCTGCTTTACCTGCGTTCCCAAGCCTTCAATGCAATTTTAGGTGTTTCGTTATCTTGTTCAGGCAGTATCTGAATCGCAAACGTTGAGCCACTATCATCTTTATTAAATTGGTAGCTCACAGACTTTTCTACGATATCGCCATCTCTGCTCTTACCCTTAAAACGAGCAAGCATGGTATGCGGACCGATGCCGACATTTCCTTCCCAAAAGCTCTGAATACCGCCCATCTGAAGTGCGGTGAGTTCTTTTTGGTCATAAATATGAAAACTTTTTTCTTCACCATCGATCAGCAAAATAACGCTATTCAAAGAAAAATTAAGCTCAGGTGAGAACTGTAAAAAAACCTGAACTCGGGTCAATGGCGGAAATAACAGCTGTTGCTCTAAGAGACCAATATCACGCTCAATATCGGCAGCATTTGCCTGAAGCTGATCAATACTGTCCTGCATTGACGCATGAGCCATAGTGGCAATATGCAGAATAAGCAGCAATAAAATGGGAGATAAACATCTGTGCAAAAATGAAGTCATTATTTAATTCTTATAATTATCGAAAAAACCAGATACCAAACCGAGCAAGCTTTGTATATGAGGTTTGATTTTACATGAGCAGGAAGTGAACACAATATGTTGAGCGTATAAAAGTGCGCGATAGCCCGGCTTATCGCATGAAAATCATGCCTCATGGCGATAAACTTATGCAAAACAGGCTACTCAACCCAGTGAATGATATATTCCTGTAAATCATCCTCGGCAATAAACGCCTCATTTAAAACCTTATCTTTCACCGAGTTTCCCGACTGATGCACGGTATTGCGGCTACCGCTGATGAGGTGATGCCAGCTAGGGAGTGGCTTTCCCTCAGCCACTAAACGATAGGCGCAGCTGTCTGGCAGCCAAAAGAACTGATCCACCATCTCCGGCTTTAGCCAAACACAGTGTGGCACAAGTTGATTGCGCTGCTGATACTCGGTGCATTGACAGTTATCCTGATCCATATAACGGCACACCACATTGGTATAAGCGACCTGGTCAGTGTCCTCATCCTGCAGCTTAATTAAACAACATTTAGCACAGCCATCACATAAAGATTCCCATTCTTCTTGAGTCATTTGCTGCAGCGACTTCTGCTGCCAAAAAGGCAGCGACTTATCGTTCATCAAGACAGGCTCCGTCAACTTGGTCCGGCCGACAACTTACTGTTTTGACTAGCCATGGCTTGCATTTCAGCATCCGCACTAGGAGGCAGCTGCAAATAGAAGCCCTGTTGCTCTATAGCCGCTAAAACGTTATCAGCACTGGTACTTGCCAAACGTTGACCCGGCTTAAGCAACATGGTCATCACCGACTGCGGCAACCCAAAGCGATGCAGCAAAGCCTCTGGCACAGATTTTAACCCAGCGGTCTTTTCCACATAGAGATACATGCCATCGATCCGTGGGCTTTTAAAAATTTCACATATTTTTTGCATTTCAGATATTCAATTTGATGCTTGCGAAAAGCTTGCTCATTCTTCAAGCAATGCGCTAGCTTTGTGCTCAATATTACTGACCGCCTCAGCGTAATACGAACCACGCCAGCCAAAACTGGTCAGCAGCTGCGCCAAAGCATTTTCAACAATGGGCGAAGCGGTTTTTTCATCCGTCACTGCGGATGGCTGACAGATAAGATCCGACAGCTGAGCAATAGGCTGCTTTTTCACCAACAGACTACTGGCAATCCCTGACTGCTCAGCCTCTTTACTCAGACGCTGCTTGAGCCGTTTTTGCCATGAGGTGCGGCGTATTTGCAGAGCTTTAGGCACTGCTTTGGCCTGGTCAATTTGTGCCTGTGAAAACTGACAGCTTAAAATTTCAGCTAAAGCTGGATAATGTTTTTTTGCCGTCACTGCAGGCAAACCATCAATCTTAGTAAGGTAAGACAGCGCTCGCTCGCCCTGCTGAGCAAGCTGGCATATGGCATCATTACTGGCAATTTTATTCCGCGGCAGATCAAGCGCACGCATCTGCTGCTCACGCCATTGCGCAAGGCGTTGCAGCCTCAGCAAGGCTGCGCCAAAGTACCGATGGTGCGACTTGATGCGCAAATAGGCATCAGCAAAGTCACCTTTATCAAGACCCTGCACAATTAAATGGTATTCACTAAAAACCGCGGCAAGCAAACTGCGCGAGATAAGCCTTGTTTGTAGCTCATCATGTAGCAACCACAAATAACGCACATCATCAGCAGCATAGCGACATTGACTGTCACTTAATGGCCGCTGCAGCCAATCACTGCGACTGTCGCCTTTCTCTAACTCAACCTCACATAGCAGCGAAACTAAACGCTGATAAGCCATCGGATAATCAAGCGCACAGAGCCCCGCAGCGACCTGGGTATCAAATACCTGCTGGGGATAAACGCCAAAATAGTGATAAAGCAGCTCAACATCCTCTTCGCAGGCATGAAAAACTTTAACAATCGAAGGATTTAGCAGCAGGTCAAGCCACGCTTGCCAGTAACAAAATACCGCGCGTAATTGACCATCAGAATCAACAGCGCTGCCAGCCGAGGCATCCAGCGTCGGCACATCAATTAAGAAAATGCTTTCGCCATCACAGACCTGCAGCAACGCTAGTTTTGGATAAAAGGTGCGGGTTCGAATGAACTCCGTGTCCACTGCGAGCACTGATGCTTGCTGCATCGCAGCTAATGCCCGCTGAAGCTGGTCAACTTGATCGACAAACACCACAGGCCAGTGTTGGCATTGAGAAAGCATTAGAGATTTTGCCGGCTTGCTAAAGCATGCGCTAAGGTGCCGCCATCGACGAACTCAAGTTCACTGCCAATCGAGACGCCTTGCGCTAAACGACTGATAGTTACTGGCTTAGCTTGCAGTAGTTCAGCAATAAAAGCAGCGGTAGCCTCACCTTCCACCGTCGGATTGGTAGCAAGAATAAGCTCCGTCACCGACGCATCAACGCGCTCTATCAAGGCATCAATCCCCAATTCATCAGGGCCAACCCCATCGAGCGGTGACAGATGCCCCATCAACACGAAATATAAGCCGTCATAACTGCCACTATTCTCAATTGCCATCAGTTCAGATGGCGTTTCAACCACACACAGCTTACTCGTATCTCGGCTGGGGTCTAGGCACAATGAACAGGTTTCTTGCTCCGTGAAATTGCGGCAGCGATTACAGTTATGCGTCGACAACATCACCTTTTCTAAAGAGCGCGCCAAAGCCAGTGCCGCCTCGCGCTCGCGCTGCAGCAAATGCAGAGTCATACGCTGTGCTGATTTGCTCCCAATACCTGGCAAGCAGGTAAAATGCTCAATCAACTGCTTGATAGCTGGACTTAGCATAGTGATGAAGTTAAAAGTTGGTGCATAAAAATAAGGTCCGCATAGCCTTAAGTGATTAAAACGGCATTTTAAAGCCCGGAGGCATTTTCATGCCTGAGGTTAGATCACTCATCATCGACTGATTATTTGACTCAACCTTCCTTACCGCATCGTTTACGGCCGCTGCCAGTAGGTCTTCGAGTATTTCTTGGTCTTCTTGCATTAATGAGCTATCGATCGATACCCGCGACACATCATGACGACCATTCATCTCAACCTTTACTAAGCCTGCGCCTGACTCACCCACCACTCGCTTATCGGCAGCCTCAGCCTGCGCTTTCTGCAACTGCTCTTGCATTTGCTGGGCCTGCTTCATCATATCGCCTAAACCTTTCATATTACCTCCAAAAGTCCTCGATAGATCATTGTGGGATTATTTTAATCGATGAGGCTATCAACTGACCATTAAATGTTGACAGCATATCTGCCAGCAATTCATCCGAGGCTAAGGCTTGTTCGGCCTGCGCCTGATCATGCTGCTGCTGACGATTAACAAGCTCGGCAGCACTCAGCTTACTACCAACAGCCGCTGAAAACTCAGTAGATTCAAGCGGCTCAATGCTCACAGCCGGCGTTTGACCAGTTGCAGCTGCTAACTGCTGCTGCAGCTGTTCAGCATGTCTGGCATTAAACAATTGCGCATTATCCTGATTAATCACAAATTTGAGCGCCGGCAAGGCGGCCTGTACTAACACACATTCTTGACAGATCGCCGACAGCAAACCCTCAACGGGTAAGGCTGGCAACAATGCCAGCCATTCTTGATGGTTGCTTGGCAATGCAGCCTCAGAAATGGCAGGCTGCTGCGCGATTGACGTCTTGGGCTCAGGGGTTTCAGACTCGGAAGCCTTAAATAGAGCATCTTGATTATTAGCGTGATTTAATTCATCAGACCGAGCTTTAATTTCTAGTACAGACTCAGATGTCTGCTGAGGTGCTGGCTGCTCTTTTAACTCAGCTTTTGACGCAGCTTTTGACACAGTGTTTGCATCAACTGCTGGCTCGTTTTCAGATACTAACTCAGCTTCAGTTGCATACGCTGCCGCCGAAATAGACTCTGGTTTAGACGCTGATAAAGACGGCTCATTCGCTTGTTTAAGCTCCAACTCAGCCTTGGTAGGCTCTAGCGGCACTTTTATGTCGATGTGATGGTTGTCCGTCGCCGCAATCGGCGCACTAGGCTTTTTTAAGCTACCCGCCTTAGCCTGATCAGGCTCGGCAACGTTACCCGGATGCGCAGCTTGAGATGCCGGCAAATCTGCACCAGCAGCTCGATCATGGCTTGGCAAATCTCGCACCGGGGGCTCTTGCACGCCCTGCGGTCTAAATGTCAACATGCGCAGCAAAGTCATCTCGAAGCCGCTTCGCATATCAGGCGCTAAGCTGATGTCACGTTTACCTACAATACCCATTTGATAAAACAGCTGAAGCTCTTCAGCCGATAATTGCGCTGCCAGCGCTGTCACTTTCTCTTGGTCTCCCTGACTATTATCGACGCATGCTGCATCTAACTGCGCAAGACTCATGCGATGCAGCAGCATCAACAACTCATCTAACACCTGAACAAAATCAGGTGCATGTTCACTCAGACGAGCCACTTCAGCCAAAATCGCCTGTGGATTATAGTCAATCAGCCCCTGTGTCAGGGTGTAAATAGCATTCAAATCAATGCTGCCTAACATGCTCGTAACATCATGCTCAAGCACCGTTCCGGTACCGAATGCAATCGCTTGATCAGTCAAACTAAGCGCATCACGCATACTGCCATTGGCAGCACGAGCAAGCAGCCATAAAGCTGGCGGCTCGAACTGTAAACGTTCATGCTCAAGAATAGTCTGCAAATGGCTGACAATGCGCTCAGGCGACATGTTTTTAAGATGGAATTGTAAGCAACGCGATAAGATCGTGGCCGGCAACTTCTGAGGGTCTGTGGTAGCGAGCAAAAACTTGACATGCTCAGGCGGCTCTTCCAAAGTTTTTAATAGCGCATTAAAACTGTGAGTCGATAGCATATGCACTTCATCGATCAGGTAGACCTTAAACCGTCCCTTAGTGGGCGCATATTGCACATTATCTAAAAGCTCACGCGTGTCCTCTACCTTAGTTCGAGATGCAGCATCAACTTCAATCAAATCAACAAAGCTGCCTGCCGCGATTTCTTTGCAAGCTGAACATTGACCGCAAGGCTCAGAGCTCACTCCCACCTCGCAATTAAGGCATTTAGCTAAGATCCGCGCGATCGTCGTCTTACCCACACCGCGAGTACCGGTAAACAAATAGGCGTGATGCAGGCGGTTATGGTCGAGCGCATTAATCAATGCTTGCAGAACGTGCTCCTGACCAACCATTTCACGGAAAAATCGTGGTCGCCATTTACGCGCTAAAACTTGATAGCTCATGCCATGTACCTTATTAATTTGGTCCATTATGACACAGAAAAAGCTGCATTGATAAGCACAGCTTCGGCAAAAAACAGATCTATTGGGCTTGCTAGCAGGCAGCTAATCAAATCAAGCGTGAAATAGCGAAATAGAAAAAATATTAGAACAAAAGCACGTGGCAATTACCGGCAAATAAAAAAACAGTATAGAAGTAGAATAGAAATTAGATAAAGAGGGGTGGCAGCCCTAACAAGCCTCATCCCGGCACACGAGTCAACAGCTACCGTTGCTCCCTTCCGGGCCTGGCGGGGTTTGCCGCGTATCGTTGCGAGAGGACCTGCCAGGACTACCATAACAGGGCGCGCATTATTACCAATGCAGCGGATGAGCGCAAGTGTTTTCCACTGCAATAAAAAACATCCGCACACAGACAATTAGTTCTCGCAGCCGATTGGATTCAGCAACTAATTCACCGATAATAGATAAAACAATCAAGGGTTATGCTATGTCAGATCAACAAACCGAAATTGAAGCCGCTGTATTTCGTCACTTGCTGGCGCATTTAGACAAACACAAAGACGATGTGCAAAATATTGAGCTAATGATTACCGCCGATTTCTGCCGCAATTGCTTAGCTAAGTGGTATGTCACTGCTGCAGCGGAGCGTGGTCAAACGCTGGACTATGAACAAGCCCGTGAAATCATCTATGGCATGCCGTTTAGCGAATGGAAATCGCTATATCAAAAGCCGGCGAGCGAAGCACAATTGAAAGCCTTTGAAGCAAAAAAGTCGTCCTAATGCCGCAACCCAGCCCCCCAACTGAATTAAAAGCACTGTTTCTCGATATGGATGAAACCTTGTGCGATACCACAGGCGCCAACCGCAAAGCCTTGCAAGATATGGCGCAGCTTGCCAGTCAACTGTTGGGTAAGCACTTCGACGCCCTAGCGTTTGCCAATGGTTATCTGCAGGGTATTTACCGAAATTTACCGACGGACTATCAGCGCGATTTATTGCCCTTGGCTGAGCAAAGTGAACTGCATTTTCGTCACGCGCTGATTCAACGCCTCATCACTGACGCCGGCATTGCGCTGAATGCAGAGCAGTCACTGGCTTTTGCGCAACAGCTGCAAGATTGTTTCGATAGCGCTAGGACCAAGTATTTCGACTTTTTCCCTGGCATACTCACATGGTTGACGCGCATGCGAGAACAGCTGAAATTGGTTGTCATCACCAATGGACCCGAATTTTCGCAAGTTACTAAGATAGAGCGGGTAAATATGGCAACGCATGTCGATCATGTTCTGATTGGCGGACTTGAGCCTGCAGAAAAACCGCATAAGAGCATTTTTGACAAGGCCTTACGCTTAGCCAATTGCCAGCCCGAACAAGTGATTCATATCGGTGACAGCCTTGCAACCGATATACTAGGCGCAAGGAACAGCAACATTGCCTCTGTCTGGGTGCAGCATGAGCAACAGCCAGATAGGAGTATCCAAGCAAATTGGACGGTTGCACACCCAAGTGATATCCCCAGTTTGATCGATGACTTACTGACACACACTTAAGTCTTTGCTTGTTTCAAATAGGCCTTTGCGAAACAAAGGCGCTCAAGCAAGAACAGGCAGCCAGCGCTCACTGTTAAGCTTTAGCAAATACTTTGGCTAGATGCTCAGATTAGATCAGTTCAGATCAGATCGGTTTGAATATAGGTATAAGACTAGAGCTATGCAGTGAGCCTCAGCGCGCCGACAAAAAGCTGAGACGCTGAAATATACACTCAGGCATCATGCAAACTGCCAGCATTACCCAGCGCCACCATCCAGGAACATAATGTACATAGCGACGACTGTATAAGGCCTTCACCATGATGGCAGCAACTTGATCGGGCTGTGAAAAAGAAAAGTTTTTCGCATGCGTGGTCGTCATCGGCGACTCCACTGGACCCAGTTTAAAATCATAAAACTGATATTCACTGCGATAATGCACACTGCGCAGACCCTGTAAAAAAAGGCTTAGCGCACCTTTGGCTGCACCATAGCTAAAGTTTCGTGGTCGTCCACGATCACCGGCAACCGAGGTGAGCACCGCAAATTTAGTTTTGCATTCAGGCTTAGCTATGGAGTCAAGCCGCTGCAGCACTGCGTTGGTAATGCGCATTGGCGAAATCGCATTCAGCGTCATGGTATCGCTGAGCACTTCACCAGAGCGCTCAGAACCGAGCTGATCAAATAAATCCCCGTGCGCAATGATCACCAGATCAATCGCACCCATGGCCTGATAAGCTTCATCGACTATTTGATGCAGCTGATCATCTTGCGGTTGATATAAATCGACTTGACGGTAAGCAACAATATTTAACGGAGACGAGCTCAGCTGCTGTAACTTCTGCTGATTTCGCGCAACGGCATAAAACTGGCTGCCAGCGTTTTTCGATAGCTGATTCATCATTGCGCGGGCAACCGCCGATGTTGCGCCAAAGACCAAAACATTTTTGAGCATAATGTATAAAATTATAATTAAGTGCCAAGATGGTTAGTGAGCAAAACATCGTGTTGCCCACCGATGAGCGACAGAACAAGAAGACCTCATATTTATCGTGTACATCTGAAGCTGAAGTTTATCCGTTAATTTTGCATGATTAAATAACTTTTATAGGTCTGTAATTACGATAGCTTTACAACTGAAACGTATTTTTCTGTGTTAAGCTAAGGCTTCAACATATGCTTACGACTATTCATTCACAACCATGATCATACGAGCACACGGTTTCATATATGCAGCATTCAGCCTTTGACCTGATCCGTCAACACCCCATTGCCAGTCTTAATACCGAAGTATTTGAGTTCAAGCATCGGCAAACCGGCGCCAGCCATTTTCATTTTTCTAGCAACAATCCAGAAAATGTATTTTTAGTTGGCTTCAGAACAGTGCCAATGGATCATAAAGGTACGGCGCATATTCTTGAACATACGGCTTTATGCGGCAGTAAAAAGTATCCGGTTCGCGATCCATTTTTCATGATGATTCGACGCTCACTTAATACTTTTATGAACGCCTTCACCTCTAATGATTGGACAGCCTACCCCTTTGCCTCAACCAATCGAAAAGACTTTTTCAACCTTCTCGATGTGTATTTAGATGCGGCTTTTTTTGCACGCCTCGATGAGTTAGATTTTTTACAAGAAGGCCATCGTTTAGAATTCGCCGAAGCCAATAACCCCGATTCTGAGCTGGTTTACAAGGGGGTAGTTTTCAACGAAATGAAAGGTGCCATGAGCTCAATCAGTTCAACCTTATGGCAAACCTTATGTAAGCACTTATTCCCTAGCACCACCTATCACTATAATTCAGGCGGCGATCCAGAGCATATAACAGACCTTAGCTATCAGGAGCTGCGCAATTTCTACCAAACGCACTATCACCCAAGCAATGCCATGTTTGCGAGCTTTGGCGACATCGATGTTGTAGACATTCAAACTCAAATGCATGAGCAAGCCTTGCAACACTTTGAACCATCGAGCACAGAAATAAGTGTCGCCCGCGAGCAACGATTTTCAAAACCGCTGCATATTAGCGAAGCCTATGCATTAGATGAAACTGATACCAGCGAAAAAAATCACTTAGTGCTTGCTTGGCTATTAGGCAAAAACACGTCTCTTGACGATGTCATGCAGGCTCAATTGCTTAGCTACGTGCTGCTTGAAAACAGCGCCTGTCCGCTGCAGCAACTGCTTGAAACTAGCGAGCTGGGTTCTGCGCCCTCTCCGCTTTGCGGACTTGAAGATTCTTATCAAGAACTGGTATTTTGTTGTGGCTTACAAGGCGCCTCAGACGGTGCGGCGAAAGCTTTTGAACAACAGGTGCTAGATACTCTTATCACGATCGCTGAACAAGGGGTTGATTATGAGCGCCTAGAAGCCATTGTTGATCAGTTAGAGTTCAGTCAGCGCGAAATAACCGGTGATGGCTACCCATACGGCTTACAAATTATATTAAATGCATTACCCAGCGTTACTCACCGTGGCGACCCTATAGCCTTACTCGACCTCGACCCTGTGCTTAAGCGACTAAGAGAGTCGATTAAACAAGCTGATTTTATTAAGCAATTAATACGCGATTTATTACTCGAAAATCAGCATCGCGTTCTGCTTGAGATGACGCCAGACACCTCTCTCTCAGCAGCCAGACAAAAGGCTGAGGCAAACAAACTTAGCGATATTAAGGCGCACCTCAATAGCGAGCAGGCACAGCATATCATTGCCCAGACCGAAGCACTTAGTCAACGTCAGCAACAGCATGATGATGTTAGCATCTTACCGAAGGTTGATCTCAGTGATGTGCCAGAATCGATCTACTATGCCGAAGGTGAAAATCTCAGCATTAATGGCGTACAAAGCCATCGCTATGCACAAGCCACCAATGGTATTCACTACCAGCAATTACTGTTTGCGATACCTGCGCTGAGCGCTGCGCAAATCGATTTGTTACCTCTTTACTGTCAACTATTAACCGAGTGCGGCATTGGTGAGCAAAATTATACCGCCGTACAACATCGACAAAGTGCCGAAGTGGGTGATATTAGCGCATTCACCTTGGTTCGCAGCGATATTAATAGCGAACAAAGTGTGCAAGCCTATTTATGCGTATCCGCTAAATCATTGCAGCGACACCGAGAGGCCATGCTCAACTTACTCAGTGATACACTGCAGCATATCCGTTTTGACGAGCATGATCGAATCAAAGATATTGTTAGTCAACAACGGATGCGCAAACAAAACAGCATCAGTGGCGCGGGCCATAGCTATGCAATGCTAAGCGCTACGCAAGCGCTAAGCCCGATTGCGCGCTTAAACGAAAACTGGTCTGGTATTAGCTCGATTGTTGCGATTCAGGCATTAGATGACAAGCTCAAGCAAGAGCCAAACGCAGCTGAAGAACTCGCTGATCAGCTGAATACGCTGCACCAACGTATAGTCTCGCAGCCGGCCGAATTATTAAGCATTTGCGATGCCGAAAACCTAGAGCAGTTTGCTGAATCGGCGACCAAGGCTTTATCTTTTTCGCATACATCTAGCACAAACGCGGCGCTAGAGCTTGCAGCAAGCCGCAGCCATAATAAAACCGCCTGGCTGTGCAATACCCAAATTAATTTTTGCGCCAAAGTTTTCGCCACTGTACCTGGCGGTCACCCCGACGCGCCTGCATTAACCGTGTTAGGTGGCTACCTACGCAATGGTTATTTACACACCGCAATCCGTGAACAAGGCGGCGCCTATGGCGCTGGTGCAAGCCAAGATAACCATACCGCCTCATTTAAATTTTACTCATACCGAGACCCACGAATTTCGGGCACGTTGTCAGACTTCTCTGGCGCGATTGATTGGATGCTAGCGCAAACAGCAAACCCAGCAGCACTTGAAGAAGCCATTCTCGGCGTAGTCGCCTCAATTGACAAACCTAGCGCACCGGCCAGTGAAGCAAAGCAAGCTTGTCACAATCAATTATTTGGTCGCAGCAAGTCACAACAGCAGGCTTTTCGCGCTGCTGTTCTTGCGGTTAGCTTCGATGACTTAATTAGCGTAACAAAGCGCTATCTTTGCAGCGAAACTTTTTCGCTTGGTGTAATTGCACCAGAGAGCAACCGTAATGAATTGAAGCAGCTGGGACTCGAGATCAAAAAATTATAATAACGCAAATTAGGATTAGCCAATGACGCAGGACCAGTCGGCCATTGATCAAGCCTTAGCAAATTTAGCCAGCGGTGAAAGCTGGGATACATTTTGCGACATGTTAAAAACCGCAGGCAAAGAGGTAGTGTTAGCAAATGATGCGCCCGACAACCCGCTTGACCGCGCCGAAGGCTTTCGATATTTAGCGCGATTAACCCGAGCTGCGCTTGACTCATACCTAGAAGCCGCGGATACCACTGCCCCGGTATTTCGCCAGCCGGTTGGTGAAACGATCAAGATGGGTATGGACAATCCTGACAATGTTTATCTGGCTGCGCCTATAAACGGTAAATATCAATACCGCCTTACTGGCAATCGAGGCACAGTGCATTATTTAGGCTTTGGCACTCAGGCAGGTGGCTATGGCAAAACCGGCTCGCTGGATACCACTGGCTATCTTGAGGCAAAAGACCTCGTGATGGATGCCGCTGGGAATTTTGAAATCGTATTATCCACTGAACAGCCAGCTAATGCGGCAAACTGGCTGCCGATGAGTCTTGATACAAGACTGGTGCAAGTAAGGCAGACTCGTCAAGACCACGCCAACGAGCAACTGGCCAAGGTTAGCATTCAGCGCATTGACGGCAGCAATATGCCGCGCCCATTCGAACCCTACCGCGTAGATAATGCCTTAAAAAGTGCCGCTTTTTTTGTGCATATGACGGCCGATCTTTTTAAACAATGGACCGATGGGTTTAAACAACACAGCAATCAGCTGCCTCGCTTTAGTCCAGAGAAGGCCTTACAAGCAGGCGGCGACCCCAATATTGCGTATTACCATAGCTATTTTAAAATTGATGATGATCAGGCCCTTGAAATCATTCTACATCCGCCACGCTGTGATTTTTGGAACTTTCAACTAGGCAACTACTGGCTCGAAAGCCTCGACTACCGTTTTTATGCCGTGCATCTTAATCAACACACGGCGAAATATAATGACGATGGCAGCGTGCGCATTATTGTGTCAAAGCAGCCCCCTGCTAATGCCGCAGCGCTTAACTGGATGAACAGCTGCGGGCGCAACGAAGGCACTATGTGTGTGCGCTGGATTCGAGCAGAAACACATCCAGAGCCGCGCTGTCGTCTTATTAGCTTAGATGATGCTTGAGATACCTGATACACGCATGGTTTAGCAGCAGCATCACCGCTAAAAATAACCATGCTAGTAATCATGCAGTTAATTCGGACACTCGTCACCTACTCGATAAAATCTATAAAAAACACAAGAGATAAGCATGAGCGAATAT
>JABSRR010000016.1 GCA_013215025.1 Pseudomonadales bacterium | reverse complement strand
TGCCATTGATGATGGTGCTGGCGCATCATCTGCTGCATTTCAAACTCACTATTAGGTGCTGAAGGCTCCGGCTGCAATAATGGGTTAAATGAGCTAGGCCTAACTGCCTGCTGCGACTGGCAGAATGTATTAACAGCATTACGCGGCGGCTGATCAAACACCGCTGTATAGTCCTGATCTGGTAATAGTTGTTCAACGACGAACTCTGCACGATCAATAACTGTGGGCGAAAACGCGCGGTTCACATCAGACCAGAATATTTCGATATCACCACAACTTACAATCGGCGCGCTGACGCTAGATGCAAATACGATTTCACGGTCAATATCATAATGAATTTTCATCATGACTTCTTCAAACAGCATTGCAGTATCTTCAAAGAACAATGAACGGTTATTTACCACATATTCTCGATAATTATATTCATCGTTGGCACCATCACGCTCAAATTCATCGGCTAATATATTGTTAGCTGCAATCGCATAAATTTCTGCTGATTGCCCCTCAAATAAAACTTTGGCTAGGTTGAACATCGCTACACTTGTTAATGGATTAGTTAAGCCTTGAATTTCGGTCGTGGTTAACACTGTCTGAGCTAATTGTGGTGGCGTTTGAAAAGGTTCGGCGGTATTTATCGCACTCACAGGAAATGCATCTCTGGCATGGGCCAATTCATGGAATAGTAATGCCGACAGTGATAGTACCACATCACTGAGATCACGGTCTGTGTTGCCAGAGCGCCAAGCCAGCTGCCCATCTTTGACATAGCGAGCAAATGAAACAAACTGAAGCTGTGAACCGAAGCCAGCACGAAAATCCGGTTCATCACTGATACTTCTGCGCTGCTCTTGAGTAACCCAAAGGTATTCTGGATCTAAATAAATACCGCCAGTGCCTGTGGTAAAAAAGGCAGGGCGAATATCCCGGTCAATTTTCACACCTGTAACGCTGGCAAACAAATTCCGCATATCATCAGGCATAAGCTGCAGTGCTGCACGAAAATTATCGGCCATCCATGGGTCTGAAACGACCACACGCTGCATAATTTCATCAACCGTTGGCGAGTTGCTGTCAGCTGCTATGAAATTTAGCTCTTCTAAACTGCATAGGCGCAACGCCAGACTCAATGCTGCCGATAGACAGCGATCGACTTTATCAAGAGTGAGGCTCTGGGTCGAGGCAAGCGCGTCGGATGAAGATGGACTTTCAGTTACCAAGGATGAACTAGGCCCTCCCCCACCGTCGCAGGAAATAAGTACAGATATAAGAGTTGCTAGTAAAAGGCGCTGTGACACTTATTAGTACCAAGCAATGAGACATTCTAATTATACGCTCTGATTATACAAACAACCCAGTTTTTTTAAACCAGCACCCTAATGCCAGCGGCGCGCACCCAACTGTGGTTTAGTCTCAGAGTTTTGTGTGGATGGCTTTGCAGCACTTTGGCTCAGCTCTGACCGACTGTCTGACTGAGGCACACAAAATTGTAATGGCGCCCTATCGATATCTTGAAGGAAATACGCTTGATAGGCGTTATTGGGTAGCAAGCCATTCACCACTAAACTGGCTCTATTTTTGACGCTGTCATCAAATATACGATTAGTAATCTGCATTACCACATCATAATCTGAGCAATCACCTTGATTACCTACGATGTTTGCAAATCCGTATTCTTTATCAATGTCAAAATGTATCTTCAACATTGCTTCCTCAAATAACATTGCGGTGTCTTCATAGTAATTCCGCATGCCGTCAAATTCTCTTGCGTAATAAGAGTAATCATCATTCGCGCCATCAGGCACAAACTCTGCCGCTAAATCGTCAGCAGACAGTGCAAAAAAGTCTGTAGTAATATTAAGTTCTTCATTGGGGCCTGAATATCTTATTGAGGCCAAATCTTTTAGCACCTGACTACCCAGAGGAAACAGTCGACCTAATTGCTTTGTTACTGATGCACCGATATCTTCTACACGATCAGCAAGCTGATAGGTAAACTCCTCGCTTGAGGCCTCAAGAATTGCGTCTACTGGATAGGCATCGCGCGCATGTGCCAATTCGTGAAATAACAACGCCGACATCATGTAAAGTACATCTTGCTGATCTCTTGCATCAGCTTCACTAGTCCAAGCTGGCGCACCATCTTTGTAATAGCTAGTAAAGCTCACATAGTCCAGTGTCTCACCGCCTTCTTTAATTCTAAAATCTTGCTGCTGACTTACGGTAGCTAACTGTTCTGCGGTTTCCCAAAGATAAATAGGGTCTAAGTAAATGCCGCCTGTTGCGGTCCAAAAATAGGCAGGCCTAATATCTCTGTGTATAGCTATACCTGTTACACTTGAGAACAGTGTCAACATTTCTGCCGGCGCTTGATCAAGCACTTTAGCAAAGTTATCTGCCATCCACTGATCAGAAACGATCAACTTCTCCATAATTTGTGCTTTTGTTGGTGTCACAGATGAAGATGCGATAAAAGGGTTTTCAGCAATTGAACAGGTTCTGTCGGGCGTGATTTTGTTAAAGTACAGACAGTTCGCAATTGTTTTACTATTCGATGTTTGTTCCCCATCTGCATCACGGAAATCATTCAGGTTTATACCCTCTGATGAGCGAATTTTTTCTTTATCTTTAACTAGAATTTCGTACAGTCTTGAGTCTTGCTTGATCGGCGCCCCTTCATCACAGGCAGTTAATAAAATCGTTAGCAGCATTAAAAAGAGTGGCTTCATAATAACATCCTGTACTTTTATACTTTTTTATTATCTAGAAATTAGCTTGAACACCAAGTGCAGTGGACCATGCATTGTAATCAAAATCTTCATCATAGCCAGATTCAGCATAGGCAATTGCTAGGGTGAGGCCGAAATTTGGATTTATATACCATTGAGAGCCCACTTCATATTGCCAGCCTATATCATCTGACGTGTCGCTTTCACGTTGATTAAAATCAAGATCCAAATAATTATACGTCGCTTTTACTTTGGCAAATAAATCTATCGTGCTTGTAACTGCACCTTGAAAATTAAAACCTAGGTGAGCTCTTGAAAGTTGCAACTCTAGGTCATCACGATCATCAGAATCTATTGCTGAGAATTCTGCGTAACCCAACTCAATACCGAACATTGAGAAAAGATTATAACCAGCATATGCACCTAATGCTGAGTTAGGATTTAAGTCTATTGCACCTTGATTGGTTATATCTAACTGTTGATACGATGCATATAATCCAGCATAGAATCCCTTATCGGCAGCATATGCATGCGGCACTAGTATTAAACCGCAAAAGATTATAAAGGTGGCTTTTATAAAACGCACTTTGAACTCCTTTTCAAAAAAATGAGTGTATTTATAATTTATATATTCTGACTCTATCGTCATTTTGCCCTTTAGTCTATAAGCTTTAGTTCACACACTGATCGCACATCTTGTAGCTAATGCATATGGCAAAAAAAAACCCAGCAATGCTGGGTTTTATAAATAAATGGAGATGGGCTTAATCGTCACTATCTTCAATATCATCGTCAACCGGTAGTGGACGATCAACCAATTCAACATAGGCCATTGGCGCTTTATCGCCCGCGCGGTAACCACATTTTAAGATACGAATATAACCACCAGGGCGGCTTTCGTAGCGTGGGCCAAGTTCAGAAAACAATTTACCTACAGCTTCATCACTGCCTAGGCGACTATTAGCGAGACGACGGTTAGCAACCGAGTCTTCTTTAGCCAAAGTGATTAATGGCTCGGCGATACGACGAAGCTCTTTAGCTTTGGGTAATGTAGTTTTAATAAGCTCATGCTCGACCAAAGAAATCGTCATATTCTTAAACATCGCAGAACGATGTGAACTATTTCGATTTAATTTACGGCCACTTTTACGATGACGCATATCTCAATTCCTATTCAGGCTATTGCTATCTCAGCAAGTGTATTTCGGTTAATCGCGTTTACAATTAACGGTGTAAAACGCGATCATCATTCTTAAGGCTGGCAGGCGGCCAATTTTCAAGGCGCATACCTAGGTGGAAACCACGGCTTGCCAACACATCCTTGATTTCGGTCAATGACTTTTTACCAAGGTTGGGTGTTTTCAATAATTCAACTTCAGTGCGCTGAACCAAGTCACCAATAAAATAAATGCTTTCAGCTTTCAAACAGTTAGCTGAGCGCACTGTCAGTTCAAGATCGTCAACCGGACGAAGCAACATTGGATCAACTTCATCTTCTTCTTCGACATCTTCAATATCGGCTTCTGACTCAAGGTCGACAAATACAGCTAGCTGCTGCTGTAAAATTGTCGCTGCGCGACGAATAGCTTCTTCAGGATCAAGTGTGCCGTTAGTTTCAAGATCTAACACCAACTTGTCCAAGTCTGTACGCTGTTCAACACGTGCACTTTCAACCGCATAGCTAACACGCATAACAGGGCTGAATGAAGCATCCAATTGAAGCTTACCAATCGTGCGCGTTTCGTCTTCATCACTGATGCGTGCATCAGCCGATGAATAACCACGTCCACGCTCGACAGTAATCTTCATATTAATGTCTTTACCTTCAGTCAAGGTCGCAATAACGTGCTCTGGGTTGCGAATTTCAACATCGTGATCGACTTGAATATCGCCGGCAGTTAAAACACCAGGGCCCGCTTTTTGTAACGTTAACTCTGCGTGGTCCTTGCCATTCATAACAATGGCAACGCCTTTCAGGTTAAGTAAGATCTCAATAACATCTTCACCAACACCTTCAATCGCTGAGTATTCGTGCTGTACACCGTCGATTTCAACTTCTGTAATCGCACAACCAGGCATAGACGAAAGTAAAATGCGGCGTAAAGCATTACCTAAAGTATGACCAAAACCACGCTCTAATGGCTCAAGTACGACTTTCGCATGTGTAGGGCTAAATTCATCTACATTAATGACTTTCGGGGTCAAAAATTCAGTTACTGCACTACCCATATTGGCTCCTATAAATTGCTTTGCTAACCCAGTAAACGCTAAGTAAGATTACTTAGAGTACAATTCTACGATGAGGTTTTCGTTAATCTCACTCGGTAGATCGTCACGCTCTGGGAAACGTTTAAACACGCCTTCCATTTTGCTGTTGTCTACGTCAACCCATTCAACTTCAGCGCGCTGCGCAGAGAGCTCAAGGGCATTTTTAATACGCAATTGATTCTTAGATTTCTCGCGAACAGCGACAACATCGCCTTCATTCACAAGGAAAGAAGCAACATTTACAACTTGTCCATTCACGGTGATTGACTTGTGCGCAACCAGCTGGCGAGCTTCTGAACGAGTCGCACCAAAACCCATGCGATATACAACGTTGTCTAAACGTTGCTCTAACAAACGCAATAAGTTTTCACCCGTTGCACCTTTAATACGTGCAGCTTGCTTGTAGTAATTTCTAAATTGCTTCTCAAGCACGCCATATAAACGACGAACTTTTTGTTTTTCACGAAGCTGAACACCGTAGTCAGAAAGACGGCCACGACGAGCACCGTGCTGACCAGGCTGAGTTTCAACCTTACACTTCGTGTCGAGTGCGCGAACGCCGCTCTTAAGAAACAAATCTGTACCTTCACGACGTGATAACTTACAGGTTGGGCCAATATATCTTGCCATTATCGTATCCTGTTATTCCAGTCTGATTAAACGCGACGTTTTTTCGGTGGACGACATCCGTTATGTGGGATGGGCGTCACGTCTTTAATAGAAGCAATTTTATAACCGCAGTTGTTCAATGCACGAACTGCAGACTCACGACCTGGACCAGGCCCTTTTACTTCTACATCTAAATTTTTCAAGCCATATTCTTGTGCAGCAACACCGGCACGCTCAGCAGCAACCTGCGCAGCAAAAGGTGTAGACTTACGAGAACCACGGAAACCCGAACCACCAGAAGTAGCCCAGCTTAACGCATTGCCTTGACGATCAGTGATCGTAATAATGGTGTTATTAAAAGACGCATGAATATGCGCGATACCATCTACGACACTTTTCTTAACTTTTTTACGAGCCTTTGGACTTGGCTTAGCCATAATCTTTACCTACTAACTCTTAATTACTTACGAATTGGTTTACGTGGACCTTTACGGGTACGCGCGTTGGTTTTCGTGCGCTGACCGCGTAATGGCAGATTACGACGGTGGCGAAGACCACGGTAGCAACCTAAGTCGAGCAAACGTTTGATGTTCATGTTGATTTCACGACGAAGGTCGCCTTCAACAGTCATTTTGCTGACTTCATTACGTAACTTGTCCATTTCGTCTTCAGACAAATCACCAATTTTAGTTTGTTCTGCAACACCACAAACGGCACAAAGCTGTTTAGCCGTTGTTTTACCTACACCATAGATATAGGTAAGTGAGATCACAGCGTGCTTATTATCTGGTATGTTGACACCGGCGATACGAGCCATTCAACTATCTCCAACCATATGTTATGCGAAAGGCGCAGCAATATAGCGCCACAATCATTAAAAATCAACCAAATCTTGGCTAAATTTCACCCATTAAAAGCCGTAGACTATTAGCCCTGACGCTGCTTGTGACGCGGCTCTGTTTTACAGATAACGCGGACAACGCCTTTACGCTTTATAATTTTGCAGTCACGACAAATTTTCTTAACTGACGCTCGTACTTTCATTGTGTTTCACCACTTCGTTAGCGCTTACGCGCAATTAACCTTGTAAATTAGCTTTTTTCATCACATCACCATATTGTGATGAAAGCAGATGTGATTGCACTTGCGCCATGAAATCCATTACCACGACGACAACGATTAGCAACGATGTACCGCCTAAATAGAACGGCACATTGGCAACCACGATAAGCGCTTGGGGTAACAAACATACAGCAGCCATGTATGCAGAGCCGAATAATGTAAGACGCGTTAGCACCTTATCAATATATTTCGCCGTCTGCTCACCAGGGCGAATACCTGGTAAGAATGCACCTGAGCGCTTTAAATTATCTGCCACTTCATTCGGGTTAAACATTAACGCCGTATAAAAGAAACAGAAGAAAACTATCATTACCGTAAACAAAATAATGTTTAACGGCTGACCTGGGCCAATCATAAAGGCCAAGTCTTGTAACCAGCTTGCATTGTCAGAAGACTGACTAAACCACTGCGCAATTGAGGCTGGAAACAATAAAATACTGGATGCAAAAATCGCCGGAATAACACCCGCCATATTAATTTTTAATGGCAGATGGCTCGACTGCGCCTGCATCATGCGACGACCTTGCTGACGTTTGGCATAATTGATGGTAATGCGACGCTGACCGCGTTCAATTCTTACAATTAACCAAATCACTGCAAAAGCTATTAATAACACCGCAAGCAGCATCAAAATATTCAGCTCGCCCTGGCGTGCTTGTTCAATCGACTGTGCAATTGCTGATGGTAAGCCAGCAACAATACCGGCAAATATCAGCATTGAAATACCGTTACCAATACCACGTTCGGTGACTTGCTCGCCGAGCCACATCATAAACATGGCGCCAGTAACTAGCGATGCAACAGCAACAAAAATGGTATAGGCGCTACCATCAAAGAATAATCCTTGAGAGGCCATACCCACTGACATGCCTAAGGCTTGAACCGTTGCCAGTGCAAGCGTACCCCAGCGGGTATACTGGCTAATCTTACGACGGCCAGCTTCACCTTCTTTTTTCAGCGCNTCNAGCTGCGGACTTACCGCAGTCATTAACTGCATAATGATCGAGGCAGAGATGTACGGCATAATACCAAGCGCAACAATACTCATGCGCTCCAAAGCACCACCCGAAAACATATTAAATAAACCCAGAATAGTATCTGAATTTTGATTAAATAATGCTTCCAACTGAACAGGGTTAATACCGGGCACAGGAATATGCGTGCCAATACGATAAACCACAATCGCCAAGAATAAGAACTTCAGGCGAGAAAAAAGTTCACCAGAACCTGCCTGAGCTGCCATATTCATTGCACTTTGTTGTTTAGCCATTACATCCCCTAAATTAGTCGCAACTGCAAATCGCGACTAAGCTTTACTCTTCTACTTTACCGCCAGCAGCTTCGATTGCTGCCTGTGCACCTTTAGTAACACCTAAACCTTTAACGGTTACTGCTTTTGCAACATCACCAGAAAGGAATACTTTAGCGCGCAAAATGTTTTCACCAATGATGTCAGCAGCTTTTAACGCAGCTAAATCAATCACGTCAGCGTTAACTTTCGCTAGTTCGCTGGTGCGAACTTGTGCCGTAACACGAGATACGCGAGAGGTGAAACCGTATTTAGGCAAACGCTTTTGCAACGGCATTTGGCCACCCTCGAAACCCGGGATCGTGTGACCACCAGAGCGAGACTTTTGACCTTTATGACCACGACCACCGGTTTTACCAAGACCGCTACCAATGCCGCGACCGACGCGCTTGGCAGCTTTTTTGTGACCTGGCGCTGGGCTCATGGTGTTTAAACGCATTTGTTCAGACATGCGAAGACCCTCTTAAGCTTCAACTTTCAGCAAGTAATACGCTTTATTGATCATGCCGCGATTCGAAGGAGTATCTTCAACTTCTACGGTTTGACCAATTTTGCGCAAGCCAAGACCGGCTACACATTGCTGATGATTTTTTAAACGACCCGAGGTGCTTTTCACCAAGGTAACTTTCACTGTATTAGCCATGATAAAACCTCTTAGCCAGCAATGTCTTCAACTGACTTGCCGCGTTTTTCCGCAACTTGCTCAGGTGATTGCATGTTAGACAACGCTTTAACCGTTGCACGAACAACATTTACAGGGTTAGTAGAGCCGTAACATTTTGATAAAACGTTATGGATGCCAGCCACTTCAAGTACCGCACGCATAGCGCCACCTGCAATTACACCTGTACCTTGTGAAGCAGGTTGCATGTAAATTTTTGAGCCAGCATGTTTCGCTTCTGTAGCGTACTGAATGGTGTCACCGTTTAATTCAACAGAAACCATATTGCGACGAGCCGCTTCCATAGCCTTTTGGATAGCTAATGGAACTTCACGTGCTTTACCACGACCAAAGCCAACTTTACCGTTTCCGTCACCAACAACTGTTAAAGCTGTGAAACCAAAAATACGGCCACCTTTAACAACTTTAGCAACACGATTAACTTGAACTAGCTTTTCTTGCAAACCTTCAGGGTTTTGTTCTTTCTTTTCGTAAGCCATCTCTCTACCCCTTAGAATTGTAAGCCAGCTTCACGCGCTGACTCAGCTAAAGCTTTTACACGGCCGTGATATTGATAACCGGCACGATCAAAGGCTACAGTTTCAACACCAGCTGCTTTTGCACGCTCTGCAATCAGCTTGCCGACTTTTTCAGCAGCAGCGATGTTGCTTGTAGTGTCAGCACGCAATTCTTTTTCAACTGTTGAAGCAGACGCTAATACTTTGTCGCCTGCAGCAGAGAAGACTTGCGCATAAATATGTTGTGAGCTGCGGTACACAGTTAAACGGTTAGCACCTAACTCACGCATTTTGTTACGTGCGCGACGAGCACGACGTAATCTTGCATTGTTTTTAACGCTCATAACCTAACCTTTACTTTTTCTTAGCTTCTTTACGACGAACATATTCGTCAGCGTAACGAACACCTTTACCCTTATAAGGCTCAGGCGGTCTAAATGCGCGAATTTCAGAAGCAACTTGACCAACAACCTGCTTATCAGCACCTTTAATCACGATTTCAGTTTGCGATGGTGTTTCAGCAGTAACACCTTCAGGTAGTTGATAATCAACAGGGTGTGAAAAACCAAGCGTTAGGTTTAGAACTTTACCGGAGGCCTTGGCACGATAACCAACACCAACAAGTTCAAGTTTCTTTTCAAAACCGGTGCTCACACCAACAACCATATTGTTGACAAGTGCGCGAGTAGTACCGGCCATCGCCCAGTCTTTTCCATCTTTAGCAGCAAACTCTAAGGTATTATCAACCTCAGTTACTTCTACATTTTCATGCAGAGCAAGCTCAAGCTCAGCTTTACCACCTTTAACTTTTAAATTTTGTCCGTCCAAAGTAACTTTAACGCCACCAGGAATTTCTACCGGACTTTTTGCAACACGAGACATAATAAATTCTCTTTACTCAATGCCAAGACAATGCCTAAGGCGTTAAAATACACTGCATACAATTTCGCCACCAATACCTGCAGCGCGAGCTGCACGATCTGACATCAGACCTTTATTGGTAGACACAATTGACACACCCAAGCCACCATTAACTTGTGGCAATTCATCAGAGGCTTTATAGATTCTAAGGCCTGGACGACTCACACGCTTAAGCACTTCGATAACAGGCTTGCCATTGAAATATTTTAATTCAATGGTAAGCACTGATTTGTTATCAGTTGCCTCAACGTTAAAACTTGATATATAACCTTCATCAACCAAAACCTGTGCAATATTGGCTTTCAACTTAGATGAAGGCATTGAAACAGTTTGCTTACCACGCGCCTGGCTATTGCGGATGCGAGTTAGCATATCTGCTACTGGATCTTGCATACTCATAATGTCTATCCTCTCACTTACCAGCTAGCTTTCACTAGACCAGGAATATCGCCACGCATTGCCGCTTCACGAATCTGGTTACGGCATAAGCCGAACTTACGATAAACCGCGTGCGGGCGGCCTGTGATTTGACAACGACGCTGCTGGCGAACCGGGCTAGCATCACGTGGTAGTTTTTGTAACGCTTGCTGTGCTTCCCACTTTTCTTCTTCTGAAGCAGTAGTGCTAACGATAATTGCTTTAAGCTCAGCACGTTTAGCAGCGAATTTTTTAACAGTTTTAGCACGCTTAACATCACGCGCGATCATAGATTTCTTAGCCATGTCTATTAACCTTTAAGCGGGAAGTTAAACGCACGAAGAAGTGCGCGACCTTCATCATCATTCGACGCTGAAGTAGTGATAACAATATCCATACCACGTAAGCGATCGACTTTGTCATAATCAATTTCAGGGAAAATGATTTGCTCTGTTACGCCCATTGCAAAATTACCGCGACCATCGAATGATTTCGGGTTAATGCCGCGAAAATCACGAATACGTGGAATTGCAATTGAAATTAAACGATCTAAAAATTCATACATGCGCTCATCACGCAAAGTGACTTTACAACCGATCGGCCAACCTTCACGAATTTTAAAACCCGCGACTGATTTGCGTGCCTTATTAACAACAGGCTTCTGACCAGCGATTGCTTCCATATCCTTGACAGCGTTCTCAAGGATCTTTTTGTCACCAACGGCTTCACCAACACCCATATTAAGAGTAATTTTGGTGATGCGAGGTACTTGCATAACGTTGTCTAAGCCAAGCTCATCTTTAAGCTTTGCTACTAACTCGTTATTGTAAACTTCTTTCAAATTTGCCATTTCTAGTACCTCAATTACGCATCAACAAGCGCGTTGTTAGACTTGAAGAAGCGTACTTTTTTACCGTCTTCAACACGAATGCCAACACGGTCTGCTTTTTCAGTTTGAGGGTTAAAGAGTGCAACATTAGAAGCATGAATAGGCGCTTCTTGATCGATGATGCCACCTTGCACNCCCGCTTGCGGGTTAGCTTTNGTATGCTTTTTCACCATGTTTACACCAGACACTAACAAACGGCCATCNTTGCGGATTGTATCCACAGTGCCACGCTTGCCTTTGTCTTTACCAGCGATCACGATGACTTCGTCACCACGCTTGATTTTCAACATTGCTGTTTCCTCTTTAATCTTTAGCCGATAAGTACTGATTAAAGTACTTCAGGCGCTAAAGAGATGATTTTCATAAAACGCTCAGAACGCAATTCACGAGTCACAGGACCGAAAATACGCGTACCGATTGGAGCCAGTTGGGTATTTAAAATAACAGCTGCATTGTCGTCGAATTTAATCTTCGAACCATCAGGGCGACGCACGCCTTGCTTGGTACGAACAACAACAGCATTCATTACCTGACCTTTTTTCACTTTGCCACGCGGAATGGCTTCTTTAACAGTTACTTTGATGATGTCGCCGACGCGCGCATAACGACGCTTCGAGCCACCAAGAACTTTAATACACATCACACGACGCGCACCGCTGTTATCTGCTACATCTAGATAAGATTGTGCCTGAATCATGGTTCAATCCTGAAACTAATAAGTTATTACGATTTACGCCGTGCGCTCATCAATACTCGTCAACGTCCAAGTCTTTGACTTAGACAAAGGACGACTCTCTTGAACAGTAACAACATCGCCGATGTTGCACTCATTCGATTCATCATGCGCATGCAACTTAGTTGAGCGCGTCATGAACTTACCATAAATAGGATGCTTAACGCGGCGCTCAACTAGCACAGTGATGGTTTTATCCATCTTGTTACTAACAACACGACCTTGCGCTGTACGGACTCTTTTCTCACCCATGCTTAGTTACCTGCTTGTTTTGCCGTCAACACGGTTTTAACACGCGCAATATCTTGCTTGTTTTCTTTCAGCAAGTGCGTTTGACCAAGTTGACCCGTTGATTGTTGCATACGTAACTTAAATTGCTCTTCACGCAATTTAAGAAGCTCAGCATTCAGTTCTTCAACTGACTTTTCACGTAATTCGGCTGCTTTCATCACATCACCGTGCGCTTAACAAAAGTTGTAGATACAGGAATCTTTGCGGCAGCTAATGCAAAGGCTTCGCGCGCCAATTCTTCTTCAACACCTTGTACTTCATACAAGATTTTACCTGGCTGGATTTGTGCCACCCAGTATTCAACATTACCCTTACCTTTACCTTGACGAACTTCAAGAGGCTTTTGAGTAATCGGCTTGTCTGGAAAAACTCGAATCCAAATTTTACCGCCACGCTTGATGTGACGAGTCATGGCACGACGAGCAGACTCAATTTGACGCGCTGTGATGCGTCCACGGCCTGTTGCTTTTAAACCAAACTCACCAAAACTAACGGTTGAACCGCGATGCGCTAGACCGCGGTTACGGCCTTTCATCATCTTGCGGAATTTTGTACGTTTAGGTTGTAACATGCTTCACTACCACCTTACTTCTTTTTTGGCTTAGCCGCTGGCGTCTCTTGACCACCAATGACTTCACCTTTGAAGATCCATACTTTAATACCAATTACGCCGTAGGTAGTATGAGCTTCATAAGTTGAATAATCGATATCGGCGCGTAAGGTGTGAAGCGGAACACGACCTTCACGATACCATTCAGAGCGAGCAATCTCGGCGCCGCCTAAACGACCACCCAGCTGAATCTTAATACCTTCAGCACCTTGACGCATGGCGTTTTGTACTGCGCGCTTCATCGCACGACGGAACATAACACGACGCTCAAGCTGACTCGCAACACCTTGTGCAACTAACTTCGCATCAAGGTCTGGCTTACGAATTTCTTCAATATTAATATGAACAGCAACGCCCATTTTCTTAGAAAGATCAGCGCGAAGTTTTTCAACATCTTCACCTTTCTTACCAATAACCACACCAGGACGAGCGGTGTGAATGGTGATGCGCGCAGTATTTGCAGGGCGCTCAATAACAACGCGGCTTACTGAGGCATGCTCTAATTTTTTCTCAACATAACTGCGAACTTCTAAATCGCTCACTAGCTTGTCAGCGAACGTTTTACTATCGGCGTACCAAACTGAATTGTGATCTTTAACAATACCGAGTCGGATACCGATAGGATGTACTTTCTGACCCATCTTATGAACTCCTGATTATTCGCCGTCTGCGACTTTTACTGTGATATGACATGTGCGCTTTAAAATTCTGTCTGCACGGCCTTTTGCACGTGGACGAATACGCTTCATCGTTAAACCCTCATCAACAAATATTGTTGACACGGTTAACTCGTCAATATCAGCACCCTCGTTGTGCTCAGCGTTTGCAATCGCAGAGTTCAACACCTTTTTAACCAATACTGCTGCTTTTTTATTGCTAAAGGTTAGAAGCTCAAGCGCTTCTTCAACACCTTTACCGCGAACTTGGTCAGCAACTAAGCGCGCTTTTTGTGCAGAGATATTGGCACCTTTAAGTTTTGCAGATACTTCCATCTTAAAAACCTCTCACCAACAGCGCTTAGCGCTTAGCCTTCTTGTCCGCAACGTGACCTTTGTAGGTACGTGTAGCTGCGAATTCACCCAACTTATGGCCAACCATATCTTCAGTCACATATACCGGCACATGTTGACGGCCGTTATGTACTGCAATAGTTAAACCAACCATATTCGGAAAAATTACCGAACGGCGCGACCAAGTTTTGATTGGACGCTTATCATTACTGTCTATAGCGGTCTCAACTTTCTTCAATAGGTGAAGATCAATAAATGGACCTTTTTTCAATGAACGTGGCACGTCTTAATCCTCTTACTTAGATCCGCGACGGCGTACAATAAGCTTATTGGTACGCTTGTTCTTACGTGTTTTGTAACCCTTAGTCGGGGTACCCCAAGGTGATACTGGGTGACGACCACCAGAAGTACGACCTTCACCACCACCATGCGGGTGATCAACTGGGTTCATCGCAACACCACGAACGGTTGGACGGACACCACGCCAGCGGCTAGCACCGGCTTTACCCAATGAGCGCAAGTTATGCTCACTGTTAGACACTTCACCCAAGGTTGCGCGACACTCAACCAAAACCTTACGCATTTCGCCAGAGCGAAGACGCAATGTAGCATGCTGACCTTCACGTGCGACTAGCTGAGCAGATGTACCCGCAGAGCGAGCCAACTGAGCGCCCTTACCCGGCTTAAGCTCAACGCAGTGCACTACTGAACCAACAGGCACATTACGTAGTGGCAAGGTGTTACCAGGTTTAATTGGCGCACTGACACCCGATACGATTTCATCACCTGCTTTAACGCCTTTTGGCGCAATGATGTAGCGACGCTCACCATCTTTATAAAGTACAAGTGCGATATTCGCGGTACGGTTAGGATCGTACTCAAGACGCTCAATAACCGCAGGAATGCCATCTTTATTTCGTTTAAAGTCAATCACACGGTAGTGCTGCTTATGACCACCACCAATATGACGCGTGGTGATACGGCCATTATTATTACGGCCACCTGACTTCGACTTTTTCTCGAGTAACGGCTTATAAGGTGCGCCTTTATGTAAGTCATCATGCTTAACGCTTACAACAAAGCGACGACCCGGAGACGTTGGTTTAGCTTTTACAATTGCCATGATTCGCTCCTTACTCCGCTACACTAAAATCAATTTCGTGACCAGCTGCAAGACGCACGATAGCTTTTTTAGCATCGCTGCGCTTAGCTAAACCAAAACGGTTACGCTTCACCTTGCCTTTAGTCTTGACGATTCTGACTGCTTCAACTTTAACGTTAAACAGTTTTTCAACGGCCTTCTTCACTTCCAACTTGTTAGCATCGATTGCCACTTTAAAGACAAACTGATTAGCTTCTGCTGCAATCGCTGCCTTCTCTGAAAGGTGTGGACCTAATAAAGTTGTATAAATACGCTCTGGGTTCATGCTAATGACTCCTCAAGCTTTTTCAGTGCCGCAACGGTCACCACGACTTTTTCAAAGCTTACCAGGCTTACTGGATCAACCGCTTGCACATCAACCGAATCAACATTCGGAATATTGCGAGCAGCCAAGTAAAGATTGGTATTCACTTCTTCAGTCACTAACAATGCTTTTGGCGCATTTAATTCGGCCAACTGAGCTACCAATAACTTAGTCTTTGGCTCGGCAACATTTAAGTCTTCAACCACCACTAAGCGCTCTTGACGAGCAAGCTCAGACACGATGCTACACATTGCAGCACGGTACATTTTCTTGTTAACTTTTTGCTCAAAGTTACGCGGACTTGCAGCAAAAGCGCGACCACCGCCAACCCAGATTGGGCTGCGAATAGTACCCGCACGTGCACGGCCAGTACCTTTTTGGCGCCATGGCTTCTTACCACCACCGCTTACTGCTGCGCGATTCTTCTGTGCTTTAGTGCCTTGACGGCCGCCAGCCATATAAGCTGTAACAACTTGATGCACTAAATCTTCGTTATAGTCCCTAGCAAACGCCTTCTCTGAAACTTCTACAGTTCCAGCCGACGAATTACCAGGAGCAACAATGCTTAATTCCATCAGTATTCCCCTTAGGCTTTCACAGCAGGACGCACAACAACTTCTGCGCCAGCCGCTCCAGGAACAGCACCCTTGATTAGGATGACATTTGTATCTGCATCAACACGCACAACTTCTAGGTTCTGCGTAGTGACTTGTTCGGCACCCATGTGACCGGCCATTTTCTTGCCTTTCCAAACACGACCAGGTGTTTGACATTGACCAATAGAGCCAGGCGCGCGGTGCGCAAGTGAGTTACCGTGAGTAGCGTCTTGTGTTTTAAAATTCCAACGCTTCACACCACCTTGAAAACCTTTACCTTTAGACTGACCTGTAACATCGACAGCCTGACCAGCTTCAAACAAGGCAACTGTCAGCTCTTGGCCAACTTCAAAGGCTTGCTCTGTGTTTTCTGTGCGGAATTCCCAAAGGCCAACACCCGCTTCAACACCTGCTTTAGCAAAGTGACCTGCTTCGGCTTTATTGACGCGAGATGCTTTCTTAGCACCTTGAGTAACTTGAATGGCAGAATAACCGTCTGTGTCGACAGTCTTAACCTGAGTCACCTTGTTCGGCGCTACTTCAACAACAGTAACGGGAACCGATGCTCCATCTTCTGTAAATATGCGAGTCATACCGCATTTGCGGCCGACTAAACCAATAGTCATCTCTCAAACCTCATGTGTACGGGGCTTACCCTCTATGGCCGCCCTTTCGAGCGTTACCCACGACTTCCATCAATCTTGATGGGAACCTTTAATTTTTATAGTTAGAAAAAACTTCCAACTCCAACTTACGCCAAGCGACTGCCTAGCCTAAGCTGATTTGAACCTCGACACCTGCCGCCAAGTCCAACTTCATCAAAGCATCAACTGTTTTTTCAGTTGGCTCAACGATGTCTAACAAGCGCTTGTGCGTACGGATTTCATATTGGTCACGCGCGTCTTTATAAACATGCGGTGAAACCAATACCGTAAAACGCTCTTTGCGCGTTGGCAACGGGATAGGACCTCTCACTTGAGCGCCTGTACGCTTAGCTGTTTCAACAATCTCTTGGGTTGAAACATCAATTAAGCGATGATCAAACGCCTTTAAACGAATTCTGATTCGCTGATTTTGCATCAGACCTAACTCCAAAGTTATTTAAGAACCTTTTACCGCTGACATTTTATTGTGCGGGGCAAAATGGGAGCGCGAATATTATCGACTTCACCAACCTGCGTCAACCACTATTGCGATTTTTATTTACAGCATGCGCCACGTGATCATACATCCCAATATTTGAGCCGACATCTAGCATAAAACAAACCTTGGCCAGGCTTGTATTTCGTCATCAATCAGTTAATTGACCGAGATTAGTGATTTTAGTTCATTGCTGATACAGAGAATGCCGGACGCTTGCTACAGAAACAAAAAAGGCCGCTTTCGCGACCTTTCTCTATACCTTTAAATCGATCGATATTATTCGATGATTTTAGATACAACACCAGCACCAACGGTACGGCCACCTTCACGGATAGCGAAGCGTAAGCCTTCATCCATCGCGATTGGGTTGATAAGCGTAACATCCATCTTGATGTTGTCGCCTGGCATAACCATTTCAGTACCTTCTGGAAGCTCACAAGCACCAGTGATGTCAGTTGTACGGAAGTAGAACTGTGGACGGTAACCTTTAAAGAAAGGTGTGTGACGACCGCCTTCTTCTTTGGTTAGTACGTATACTTCACCTTCGAACTTAGTGTGTGGAGTGATAGAACCTGGAGCTGCCAATACTTGACCACGCTCAACTTCTTCACGCTTAGTACCACGTAAAAGAACACCAACGTTTTCACCAGCACGGCCTTCGTCAAGCATTTTACGGAACATTTCAACACCAGTACAGGTAGTAGTAGCAGTCTCTTTAACACCAACGATTTCGATTTCTTCACCAACTTTGATGATACCACGCTCAACACGACCTGTTACAACAGTACCACGGCCTTGGATAGAGAATACATCTTCAACAGGAAGAAGGAATGGCTGATCGATAGCACGCTCTGGCTCAGGGATGTACTCATCAAGCGTTTCAACAAGCTTCTTAACAGCAGTGGTACCTAACTCGTTATCGTCTTCGCCGTTAAGCGCCATAAGAGCAGAACCACAGATGATTGGCGTATCGTCGCCTGGGAAGTCGTACTCAGAAAGTAGATCACGTAATTCCATGTCTACTAGCTCTTTCATCTCTTCGTATTCTTCAGTGTCAACACCGCCACAATCTTCAGCAAGAAGGTCAGCTTTGTTTAAGAACACTACGATGTATGGAACACCAACCTGACGTGAAAGCAGGATGTGCTCACGCGTTTGAGGCATAGGGCCGTCAGTTGCACCACATACTAAGATAGCACCGTCCATTTGCGCAGCACCAGTGATCATGTTTTTAACATAATCGGCGTGCCCTGGGCAGTCTACGTGTGCGTAGTGACGTGTATTTGACTCATATTCAACGTGAGAAGTCGCGATAGTAATACCACGCTCACGCTCTTCAGGAGCATTGTCGATACCGTCAAATGCAACAGCTTCACCACCAAATACTTCTGCACATACACGAGTAAGTGCAGCAGTCAAAGTAGTTTTACCGTGGTCAACGTGACCGATAGTACCCACGTTGACGTGGGGGAGATTACGTTCAAAAGCTTCTTTAGCCACTTTTAGTTCCTCTTTAATTTAACGCGTTAAGTTAAAAGTTAAGTTAGTTTAGAAATAATATTATCGGCAACATTCGATGGCGCCGGAGCGTATTTCTCGAACTCCATCGTAAATGTTGCGCGCCCTTGAGTTGCACTGCGCAAATCGGTTGCGTAGCCAAACATTTCACCCAAAGGCACTTCGGCATTCACAACTTTTCCGGATGGATTTTCATCCATACCGAGGATCATGCCGCGACGACGATTTAAGTCGCCAACCACATCACCCATATTCTCTTCAGGTGTCACCACTTCAACCTTCATGACCGGCTCAAGTAATTCGGCACCGCCTAATTCGGCAAGCTTCTTGGTTGCCATCGAAGCAGCGATTTTAAACGCCATTTCGTTAGAGTCAACATCGTGAAAGGAACCATCGTATAATGTTGCGGTTAAACCCAACATTGGATAGCCTGCTAACACGCCGTTAGACATCTGCTCTTGAATACCTTTTTCAATCGCAGGGATATATTCTTTCGGCACGACACCGCCGACAATTTGGTTATCAAATACCAACTTCTCAGGGTCTTGCTCAGGATCATTGTTTGGCGCAAATTTAACCCAGACATGCCCATACTGACCACGACCACCAGATTGGCGCACAAACTTACCTTCGATCTCAACCGTTTCAGTGATCTTTTCACGATAGGCCACCTGAGGCTTACCAATATTAGCATCGACTGAGAATTCTCGCTTCATTCGGTCAACAATAATATCAAGATGTAATTCACCCATACCTGAAATTATTGTCTGCCCCGTCTCTTCGTCTGTCTTCACGCGGAAAGAGGGATCCTCTTGCGCTAGCTTGGACAGCGCCAGACCCATTTTCTCTTGGTCTGCCTGTGAGCGTGGCTCAACCGCAACTGAAATAACAGGCTCCGGGAACTCCATTTTCTCAAGTACAATTTTGCCGTTTTCAGCGCACAAAGTGTCGCCGGTGGTCACATCTTTAAGACCAATCGCGGCTGCAATGTCGCCAGCAAGCACTTCTTTAATTTCTTGTCGGTCATTAGAGTGCATCTGCACCATTCGACCCACACGTTCTTTTTTGCCCTTTACCGAATTATAAACTGCGGTACCGGTTTCAAGCTTACCGGAGTAAACTCTGAAAAACGTCAAGGTGCCAACAAAGGGGTCAGTCGCAATTTTAAATGCGAGGGCTGAGAAAGGCGCATCATCGTCTGCTTCTCGCGTTTCGACCAGCTCTTGACCTTTTTTGTCTTCAACAATGCCTTCGATGGCTTTTACTTCTTGCGGCGAGGGCATGTATTGAATTACAGCATCCAAAACTGCCTGCACACCTTTGTTTTTAAACGCAGAGCCACCAAACACTGGGACAATTTCATTTGCCAGGGTTCGCATGCGGATGCCAGCAACAATCTCGGCCTCAGATAATTCACCTTCTTCAAGGTACTTATCCATCAGCTCCTCATTGGCCTCAGCCGCTGCCTCTACCATATACTCGCGCATCTCTTCGCAAGTATCGGCAAGGTCTGCCGGAATATCTTCATATTCAAAGGTCATGCCTTGATCAGACTCATTCCAAATAATGGCTTTCATCTTAACCAGATCAACCACGCCTTTAAAATCTTCTTCGCTGCCAATGGTCATCTGCATAGGCACTGCATTGGCGCCTAAACGCTCACGCAACTGCGACACAACCATGTCAAAATTGGCACCCAGTCTGTCCATCTTATTAACAAACACCATACGCGGCACCGCGTACTTATTTGCCTGACGCCAGACCGTTTCGGTTTGCGGCTGCACACCCGATGAACCACAGAGCACAACCACCGCACCATCTAAAACTCGCAGCGAGCGCTCAACTTCGATCGTGAAGTCAACGTGCCCAGGCGTATCGATAATGTTGATACGGTGCTGATCAAACTGCTTTTGCATGCCAGCCCAGAAACAGGTGGTGGCCGCAGAGGTAATGGTAATACCGCGCTCCTGCTCCTGCTCCATCCAGTCCATGGTCGCGGCACCATCGTGCACTTCACCAATACGGTGAGAAAGACCGGTATAGAATAAAACCCGCTCCGTGGTGGTGGTTTTGCCCGCATCAACATGCGCGCAAATACCAATATTACGATAGCGATTAATGGGCGTTTGACGTGCCACAGATATTCCTTACCAGTCTTCTAATGTCGCAAGCGAGGCTAGCCGTGATTAAAAACGGAAGTGCGAGAATGCTTTGTTAGCTTCAGCCATACGGTGCACGTCTTCACGTTTCTTAACCGCATTGCCTTTGCCCTGAGAGGCATCTAGGATCTCAGCTGCCAAACGCTGGCGCATAGACTTTTCACCGCGGTTACGCGAATATTCAACCAACCAACGCATCGCTAACGCGGTACGACGTGATGGACGAACTTCAACCGGCACCTGGTAAGTTGCACCACCGACACGGCGTGACTTTACCTCGAC